>JBEKSX010000011.1:0-41362 GCA_049516635.1 Ignavibacteria bacterium
ACGCCTGTCGGTTTCTATCTGTGTTTCGCCGGGACCCTTTGTTCCTATACCGCCTAATTGTTTGGAGAGGTGCGTCCACTGCCTTGTCAGTCTCGGAAGCAGGTACGTAAGCTGTGCCAGTTCCACCTGTGTCTTCGCTTCGGCAGTCTTTGCATTGGAAGCGAAGATATCGAGTATCAATGCGGGCTTATCTATCACTTTGCATTTTATTAAGCTCTCGAGATTTCTTATCTGCGTGGGGTTAAGTGAATTCTCGAAGATAACAAGGTCTACGCCCTCTTGTTCGACCCTGTCAGCCACCTCATGGGCTTTTCCCTTGCCTATATAAAAAGCGCTGTCCACCGTATCGCGTTCCTGGTAAATTTTATCTATGACCTCCGCACCGGCAGTCTTCGCAAGGAAATCGAGCTCGTCGAGATGTTCTTTATATATTTTTTGCTTTACCGACCTGAACTTACTGAACTTCGGGATAGTAGTACAAACGAGTATTGCTTTTTCGCGTTCTTCTTTGGTTGTTTGCAAATGTTTTGAAACCTTTTAATATAATTGTAGTTGCTTCGTATCCGCGTTTATCATAAAGAATCTTTCAGGTGCATAGTAAGGAGAATTTATTTTTTTATTCATATCCTCTGCGGTAAAATAAAATTTCAAAAGATCCGAATTACCGTTCCATTTGATCGTTCCCGAATACAGACCCGAATTATTATCATCCATTTTCTCTGTCAGGTTCAGAGTAACCTGCCGGGAACCGGATGAATCACCTAACCAATAGTGCATGATAACAGAATCGGTATTGATCTGAGCTTTTGATAAAACATAAACAGAAATAATCACATTATCATCATCAAATTTAATATCAGGTTTGTTGCTCATGACCATTCCGTTGTACAGGGCGGCATCATAAGCATTTATAAGCCCCCAGCCGTATACGTTATTGGCGGAATCTTTATTGTTTGCGGTCATTTTCAAAGCTTCTTTAACCTGCATCGGGGTCAGGTCGGGGTGAGCCGATAAGATCAACGCACAAACGCCTGCCGTTATAGGGCATGAGTAAGACGTTCCGCTTCCATAGGAATAAGTCGAATCGTCATATGTGAGCGAGGGTGAAACGGCAGTCCATACATCGACACCTTCGGCAACGACATCGGGCTTAATACGTCCGTCGAATGTAGGTCCGTTCGAGCTGAAATCTGCGATTATTCCGGTGCTGTCAACCGCCCCTACCGATATTACCGAATCACCATCGGGAGGCGAAACAATGCTCGGCGGAACAGTTTGCCTTTCGTTGCCCATAGAATTGCATACAACCACTCCCAGATGAACCGCCGTCTCTGCGGCGCGGACAATTAATGTGGTCTTGCCGTCCATATCAAAATAGTTGTAGGAGTTATTCGGATAATCATATGGTTTGTAGATGAGCGAACATGAGAGCACGTCTATACCCTGGGCTTCCATCCACTCAACCGCCTGAACCCAGTAATCTTCTTCGACGGGAGTTTCGGAACGGTTATCCTCGGACTTGCTTAAATAATAAGAAGCATTGAAAGCGGGACCGATAAGCTCCCCGTTAAAAAATCCTCCGATGGTTGAAAAAGTTGTTGTGCCGTGATCATCCTGGTCCCATGCGTCCTCGGGATATTGATTCGGCGGGAACTGGCACTGAACGGAATCATCTTTGAATATCCAGTCATATTCGCCGAGGACGTTCCTGTCCCTTAATGCCTGGTGAACTCTCCAGTTGCATCCGTCATCGCACATACCGATGGTCACACCCCAGCCGTTGATACCGCAGTAATGCAGTATGGGGACATTGATCTGTTGGTTCTGCCAGTATGAAGGTCCGTAATCATACCGCACATACTTTGCCGTATCTAAAAAATAATGTGAATAATTTTTTCTCTTGGTTGAATGATATCCCGCTTTCTCTAAAAAATGAACGCCTTCTATCCTATCAACGAAGTCCAGCTTCTTAATTTCGTCAAGTTGTTTCCTTGTTGCAAAAACACTTACCATGTTAAACCATTTCGATACAGCGTTCAGCTTGAACCCCATGCTCTTTATCTTATCGGTGTATTGCTCGTAAACGGGAATATCCATGTATGATACAAGTTCATCTTCGGAAAGTACTTTTCCCCTCCTCCATAATGCTTTTGTAGAAAGCTGAGATTCCGCAAGCTTATACCCCGGACTGCCTTTTTCCAGTTTTTCATCAGGTTTATACGGACCTTTATCCTTGAAATAAACAAGGTAACGATAAGCGATGGAGTCAGGTCTGTAAGATTGTGTGTAAGTTACGGAAGAGAAAAATTGAAGAAGTAAAAAAAATGTTAATAAGAGGGTTGTATTTTTTTTCAACAAATTATGGGTTCTTTCTATGTACGAATAATGATCCTCGAAGTTTGCAATAAATAAATTGAATACTTATTCTAATCAGAATTTCAAATGCTTTCTCGATTAATGTATCTCATTCTCATCACATAACCCCCCTGAGTCCCCCCTTTAATTAAAGTCGGAGATCCGCCTTTGGAGGAGTGGGGAAGCCCAAAGGGAAGGGGGTTTTAAAACTCATTCATACAGCAAAATCTTTATTGTTAAGAAATTGCTTTTTTGTTTATTTCTATACAACAGTTTGTTCGTCAGCATGGTAGGAGCTTCTGACTAGCGCGCCCGATTCAACGTGCTTGAATCCCATTTCCAGTCCCATGGATTTGAACATCGCGAACTCATCGGGGTGAACATATCTCTGCACGGGCAGATGGTCTTTGGTCGGCTTCAAATATTGACCGATTGTAATTATATCCACATCCGAATTTCTTATATCGTGCATGAGGGATACCACTTCATCGTTCGTCTCACCGAGCCCGACCATGAATCCGCTCTTCGTTGTAAAACCTTTCTGCTTTGCACGTTTCAAAAGCTCCAGAGTACGTTCGTAATTTGCCTGGGGACGCACAAAGTGGTAGAGCCGTTTTACCGTTTCGATGTTGTGGTTGAGTATATCGGGTTTAGCGGCTAGTACCATATCCAGCGCCTCCCAATTGCCTTTGAAATCGGGAATAAGCACCTCAACCTTGCACCCGGGTACAAGCTCGTGTATTTGATCTATCACCATAGCAAAGATATCCGCGCCCCCGTATTTCTTCTGGTCATCCCTGTCGACAGAGGTAATTACAGCATAATTCAGGCCCAGATGTTTAATGGATTCAGCCACCCTTCGGGGTTCATCGTAATCCATCGGCAAGGGCTTGCCCAGCTTCACGGAACAGAACCCGCACGAACGTGTGCATACATCACCCAGTATCATGAAAGTTGCCGTCTTACGGGACCAGCACTCCGCTATATTGGGACATCTTGCATCTTCACAAACTGTGTTAAGCTTTTCCTTAATAACAAGCTCCTTCAGGCTGATGTAATTCTTGCCTGTAGGAAGCTTTACCTTCAGCCAGTCAGGTCTGCGTTGATTTTCCAATTCAGGATTTTCAACAGCGAATTGACGCTGATGGGTGTTTATCTTAATATCTTTTATGTTGTCCCGTTTATTCACAATTATATACCTTCTTCTAGAATCCCCCTCACCCCCCTTTCGTAAAGGGGGGACAATAAATGAGTCCTTAGACACAATTAATGTCATCCTCCAAAAATATGCTTATAGACCATATTGCCTATAAGGGGATATTTCACATATTCACCATGGTAGGATTTTATACCCATATATATCGCAAGCCCATAAATACCAAATATTATTAGGAATAACATAGCATATACAACGACCATGAGAAGCACAAACAGACCCGGCGCTCCATGTCCTGTTACTGCGTGCGAACCTGCTGATGCTAAACCTAGTCCTACAATAGCGAAAACTATTATGAAAACCCACAAAAAGATGATCACAATAAAGGCAATATGAAAGAACATTGCCTGCAGAGAGTGAAACCTGATGAACTTCGATTTCTCTTTATAGATCAACCAGAAAATTAAGGGAATAATTAATCCGCCAAGAAAAATAGAGAAGTGCGAGAACATTCCTATCATTTTATCCTCATTAGTCAGTGCGTTCGATTGTGTTTGTTCCATTTTATTAAATAATATAATTTTCTAAGTACTCAACAATCTTCATTAAGAATTTTCCGCCCAGTGCGCCGTCTATCAGGCGATGGTCGAAAGAAAGTGTCATGTACATGATCGGTTTAATCACTATCGCATCACCCTGAGGAGTATCTATCACAACTGCACGCTTCTTGATAGCACCGGTACCAAGTATTGCAAGCTGGGGCTGATTGATGAGCGGAGTGCCGATGATATTCCCGAACACACCATAGTTGGTAATGGTAAATGTTCCGTTCTCGATCTCATCGAGTTTCAACTTCTTTATTCTTGCGCGTCCTGCAAGGTCATAAATATCCCTTGCCAGTCCCACTATACTTTTTGAATCGGCATTTTTGATGACCGGAACGATCAAACCGCCGTTATCCATCGCCACTGCAATACCAATGTTGATGAAATCTTTTACTAGAATATTCGTACCGTCGATAGATGCATTTATCAGCGGGAAATCCTTCAATGCTTTCACAACCGCTTCGCATATGAAAGGCATATATGTCAGCTTGAATCCTTCACGCTTCATAAAATCATCTTCCATGGATTTCTTTGCTCTTTCAACTGCAGTGAAATCACACTCCGCTATTGCACCTACATGCGGTGATGTATGAACGCTCATAACCATATGCGCAGCCATTTTCTCCTGAATATTATCCATCGGAATTACTTTAACACCAGGCATATTATACAGAGCTGTCAGTTCGGGTGATATATTTACCACAGGGATAGGATGCGGTTCAACTTTAGTTTGAGGTTTTGCAGGTGCAGTCGGTTTAGCGGTCTTACGTTTCTCAACGTATGCGAGGATGTCCTGTTTTCTGATCCTTCCGCCGACACCGGTGCCTTTTATTTTCGAAAGCTCATCTATGGAGACACCTTCCTGTGAAGCGATGTTCATCACGAGCGGAGAATAAAATCCTTCGCCGCCTTTATCCCCCGATGCCGCCTGGGGAGCGGAAACGGGTACGCTTACAGGTTTTGCAGTTTCTTTAGGTAAAGCAGCTGCGGTTGCTTTCTGTACACCTTCTTTTACCACTGCCTTGGATGCGTCGGTCTCGATCCTTGCAACTACTTTTTCAACATCCACGGTATCGCCTTCGTTGTATAAAATTTCAACCAATACGCCGGATTCTGCCGATGGGACTTCGGTATCAACCTTATCTGTAGAAATTTCAAACAAGGTTTCATCTTTTTGGACTTTTTCCCCCGGTTTTTTGTGCCATTTCAATATCCTTCCATCCATAATGGACTCCCCCAGCTTAGGCATTATAATATCAACTAACATTTACATACTCCTCCGCTATTGCAGAATAATTAATTTTTATTAATTTATCAAAAATAGTCAATTATTAAAGAAATTACAAAGTATTCGGTTTTCCTTAAATTGGAATGAATAATATACAAATTAGAATTATAAGTATATATACTAACTATATTATAAATATACAAAATAACCTATTAATCTCAAGAGAATAATTCTTCAATGATGATCAAGTAATATTCCGGTAAGTCTGATATCATCTTAATTTTTACTTTCTTTTGTGACACTTCAACTTTCGCATTTTATAACACACTATAATTCATAAGAGTTACAAAGAAATTGATTTTACGGAATTTGCGGAAGATCAACTGAATTATACTCATTAATACGGTCAAGCTCTACAATTGGAGCGCCATCTTCATCTTTTCCAAATATATTGTTGAATTTAGCTCCCCAGACTATCTCATCAGCCCGGTATGAGAACCTGTAGTGGACATTCTGGCTGAAAGTATCATCAAATCCTTTCAGAAGGATCATAATCTCAGCTTCACCATTGATAAAATCATCTGAATTTAAAGTATATAAAGGACTATTTTCATCAATCGGGTGGTTTACTGTCCAGACTGACGGGAAAAAATTTATTTTCTTATATTCCAGATCGAGATTATAAAATTTACGGACTCCTGTACCCCCTACATCCTCTAGTATGGAAAACATGACCGTTACTTCCACATCGATCAATTGGCTCTTGTGTTTGTTCGCAACCCTGAACTGGAACGCCTTCATCCCCTTGAATGGAGCAATGATAGCATTTTTACTAAAGAGTATTTTCGCAACAGGCCTTGAAAACCGTCCGAAAAGCAAGCCTGTAGCAAGAGCTAAAGCGAGTAACCCGATCAAAGCTTCAAGCGAAGCTACGATATTAGCTGATATGCTAATAGGGCTTACCCTGCCGAATCCCACGGTCGTGAACGCCTGCGCACTAAAGAAAAATGCATCCAGAAATTGTTCGAACCTGCTCGGAGAAGTGATACCGGTTAGATTTTCTACACCAATAAGATAATATATCAAACCGAAGACAGCATTGATAATAACATAACCCGAAAATACAACCATGATAAATCTTGGCCATGTAAGAGTAACAAGGTAGTGGTAAAAATTAAACGATTCGAGGAAAGGGATACCCTGTCTTTTCAGGTTAAATGTTCCGTCAGAATTGATTATCCTCTACCCCTGCGGAGTTTCTTTCGAACCCAGACCGAGATCGATAACTTCTTTTTCGGTTATTTTTTTCTTCGATTTAGTTATTGAAAAATTCAAATGCGTTAAACGTATTTCTCAATTTTAATAAATTCTAAATAATCTTATCAATAAGAATTCTATATATGATAATATTCTTTACTTATTATAGTTTATTTATTAGTGTAGCGTTTAGTGCTACATCAAGCGTATCGCTTAGTGCTACATCATAACCTCTAGATGTAGCGTTTAGTGATATATCTTCATAAACAACCAATTTTCCACACTTTTTGTTTCTCATTCTAAAATACAATATAATTAATAAATTCAGCTAAATCAAGGTAAAAATTTTGACATATTCAGGGAGAGATATTCTATAAAATAAAAAAGCTATATAATTCGGGAATTGTCACTGATTTCATTAATGATTTTATATTTTATAAGGTTTATCTTTTTCCATAACCCCCCTTAATCCCCCCTTTAATTAAAGGGGGGAAACCCGCAGGGAAGGGGGTTTTAATACTCTATTAAAACTATCCCCAAAAATGAAATATGACACTAAGTGTAATATATATACTTGACACTTAGTGTCATCCTAATAAATAAATATTAATAAGTAAATATAATATTAACTCTAATAAATCTTCGGAAGCAGTTTCTTCGTTTCTTTAGAATAATTGATATATTCCTCACCGAAGTTTTTTATCAACGCTTTTTCTTCAACATTTATTCTATAGCTGAATGCAGCGAAGATCGGTAAGAATATCACGAGAAAGCTTAACCAGTTGCACCAGAATATGCCCAGTCCTACGAATGATAACAACGAACCTGAATAAGCAGGATGACGCATAAACTTATACATACCTTTCTTAACTATCCTGTGATCGCTTAGTATGGCAACATCAACTGTAAAAAATTTTCTTAAAGTGATTATTGCCGTCCACCTGAAAACAATACCCGAAGCAATCAGGACCAGTCCGATTATTTTAGATATATACTCGAATCCGTAAATGTGTCCGGAACGTGTCGAACCGATAAACCCTCCGAAAAAAGTTGAAATAGCAATTGTTATCCAGATAATCCTGAGCGAGTTCTTATCTGTTAGGTCAGAGCTCTTCGAACCCGAATGTTTTATCAGGGCAAGTATTATCTCGGAAAGTATCCACAGGATAATAATTATTAAAGTTATATCATTAAAATCCATAAAAGAAATTATTTTATTTACTCTCAATCGGTTCCGTACCCGCAGAAGATGAAACGGATCGTATTTTATCTCTTATGATCAATAAAGTAAATGCTGTCAATCCGGTGACCAGTAATCCAAAATCCGCATAAATTCCATAATTCAATGCGGCAAAAAAACCTATAATAGACCAGATGAGCGGAATAATTAAAATATATTTCGGAATAATTTTCTCCGTCCACATTAGCAGACCAAATGTGAATATGGTAGTCGGGCACGGCAGGCCGAAAGTAGGAGAAGCAGGATAGGAATGCCCGAGTAAATGATTCAACAAAGGATAGATTATAAGACCGTACAAAATAAAAATAAACCCAAGTATGCCATATTTATCTGGTTTAAACAAAAAGCTCAATCGATCCTTAATAACACCAGAATAGAAAAACAAAATACCTTGAATAATGTATAAAATCCCAAACAGGTAAGCGGCTTTATTTATGCGTGCGAAGAAGAACAAATGATATACAATACCTATCCACAGCCAATAAAAAGCAAAGATGATGCTTATGTATATGTTCGAGAATGAAAATCTTTTGATCGAGAAAACAATAGCAATACAGGCGAGAAGTATCAGGATTGCTTGTATTGGAAAAACCGAAGTATTATATTTTACGAATACATCTATGAACTGTTCTTTTGTAAATGGCATGGTTTTCTAATCACTGAAAACAGTAAGATAATAACTCTTTTTTATTTTACCAAAACCATTTTCTTAGATGAAGAAAAATCACCTGATGTTAATTTATAAAAATATACACCGCTGGGATAATTCGTCCCGTCCCATTCAACTTCGTATGTTCCGGGTTTTAGCTGTTGGTTAACGAGGGTAGCAACTTCACGGCCGAGGATATCGTAGATCTTCAAAGTCACGAACCCCCCTACCCCCCTTTCGCTAAGGGGGGACAATGGGATTTGGAATTTTATCTTTGTTGACGGGTTGAAGGGATTGGGGTAGTTTTGGGATAGGGAAAAAGCATTCGTATAATTTTCATTTTTAGAAATAGAAGTATATAATCCACCCCCATCTGTTGTTTTTAGAATTGTTCCAGCGTCTCCGGCACAATAACCTATGAATTCATTTATCATTGAGATAGTCCGGATAGTATTGGTAGTTGGAAGACTCTTCGAAGTCCAGTTATGGCCAGAGTTGGTTGTATAATAAATTCCGGCTACAGTGCTAGCCCAACCTAGCGAGCATGATCCAAAACCGAAAGTTATAACATCATAAAATAGAGTTAACCCCCAAGTATTCCCTCCATCAACAGTATAATGGACATAATGATACAAGAACCATTCTAATTCTCTATGAAATGCGTGAAATATTCCACAGTTGTCATTATAAAAATAAATGGTACCAATTGACATGTTCCCGGTGGCTTGCATTTTACCGTAAGTGCCTCCCCAATTAATACCGCCATCCATAGTTTTGAATGTACTTATAATATGCATTTCGGGGTAATATTGCGTTTGCTGCGCTGTCACAAAAGCAGTATCAGAATTCAATGCAGACAGACCCGTAATAACATAGTTGCCGGGACCGGGAAATGAGTTTATCATATGATATTCCCAGGTAACTCCGCTATTTGTTGTTCTTCGAATCAAGGAATCGCCGCAGGTCATCCAACCTGTATTTTCATTTACAAATGAGAAATCACAGGCGTTTCCTATAGAATTCCAATTTGATCCTGTATTAGTGGTTTTTAACAGTGAAGCTGAACATGTAAGAAATCCTGTAGAATAATTTATGAACTGGATTTTTCCATTTCCACCTGTACTTCGTATTAGAGTCCAGTTCAATCCTCCATTCACCGTCCTGTAAACTCCACCATTTGAACAACAAAAATACAAAGTGTCTTTGTTCAATGAAGAAATTGATGTTATATCAGCATTTGTCGGAGAAGGGAGCAAATACCAATCAGCAATAGTTGCTGATGGTAAAACAAAAAGCAAAACGACCAGAGTCAGAAGTTCTTTCATTGTACTCATGATAAAACTCCTATTATATAATTATTAAATTTTTTTCCATTTATATCGCATCTTGGATTGCCATATATAACATATTCATTTTATTTTGTTATTTTTTTCACTTTATCAGCACCATTTTCTTTGTTGCTATATGCTCCGGTTCGGAGTTAACAAACCTCGGGTCTTTTACGTACACCTGGTAAAAATAAATACCCGATGAATATTTTGAGCCGTCCCACGATGTCTCATAAATGCCCGGCTTTGTGACCTGATCGAGAAGTGTTTCTACTACCCTGCCCATAACATCATATACCTTTATCACAATCTGTGAGCCCAGTATCTCACCCGGATTATTGTTCTTCAGGTAAGGAATCTCGAATTTAAAATGGGTTTGAGGATTGAACGGGTTGGGATAGTTCTGATAAAGATTAAATGATGCAGGTATTTCGCTCGATAATATTCGAACACCTTCAAAAGTTCCGTTTCCCCTGCTTATTCCGCCATTAGATCTCACTGCATATATCACCCCTGATCCTATGATCACCTGTCTTGACATAGACATATGAGTATAGTTTCCTGCGGGAGCTGTGTAATCTGTCATCCAGTTCGTATAGGGCAGATAAGAACGATAAATCGTGTTACTGTTTCTTATTACCCAGGCGCAGTTATAAATATTCATGTCAATGGCTGCTCCGATGAAATTGCCTGTTCCGCTTATAGTAACATTGAGCCAATTAAGCCCCCTGTTAGTTGTTCTATACAAAGTCTGTCCGCCCGTTAAACCGTACATTACGATCGGTCTATCAAAGCATATCATATAACTGTTCGTCTCCGGAGAAATAGACTGGAAAGTCCATGCAGAACCAAAATTAGTTGAATAATATAATTTAGAATTGTTCGTTCCAAACCAAATTTTGTTCGTGTCGATCCACATCGAGTTGTTCCAACCGGTTTCAGTTGCGGTTTGGGAAAGGTACAGACCGGTTGAATCCCAGTTTATTCCTCCGTTCGATGTTTTCCAAAGTGACCACCTCCCTCCAACCGGGTTGCCTTCCATAAAACCGATTGCTGAAGTTGTCATCCAGATAGCATTAATGTACCCGTTGTTTTGAGTGAAGACCTGAGTCCAGTTGCTTCCTCCGTTCGATGTTCTGTAGATATAACTAGTAGTAATTCCAAAGTTCCCAGAAGTTAAGGCAATGTTTGCATCGACCGCATATATATTTACTAAATTTATTACGTTCGGTATACCGTTGCCGCTGACATTAATCCAGTTATATCCGCCGTTTACAGTTTTAATTACTGTACCGTTCTGTCCGCA
Organism: Ignavibacteria bacterium; assembly: GCA_049516635.1. Classification (GTDB taxonomy): domain Bacteria; phylum Bacteroidota; class Ignavibacteria; order Tepidaquicellales; family OLB5; genus JBEKSX01. The sequence goes on from JBEKSX010000011.1 coordinate 11,125, forward strand.
TGCCCATGCCACACTGCCGTTCACATTGGAGACGGAATTCAGCGAAACTGTAACACCTGATGCCACTTCATTCCAGAAGACCTGGGCTGATGAATTATTATTACTTGAAAAAATAATGAAAAGAACCGATAGTAAAATTGTAAACTTTTTCATATGAATTACTCCTTTCAAGAGTTTATATTCATTTTAGAAGGATCATTCTTTTACTTTCCGAAAAGGTTTCAGTTGTCAATTTATAAAAATATACCCCGCTCGGATAGTCTGTCCCATCCCCCGAAGGGGCAGGCCATTCGACTTCATAAGTTCCGGGTTTTAATTGTTCGTTAACGAGGGTTGCAACTTCTCGACCGAGGAGGTCATAAATGGTTAATCTAGTAAACAACCCCCGGCTAAAGCCACCCCCTTTATTAAGGGGGATTTGGAATTTTATCTTAGTAGACGGATTAAAGGGGTTGGGGTAGTTCTGGAAAAGACTAAAAGATTCGGGGATTTGATTGTGAAGAGGTTCTAAACCAACAAGCTCTCCAAGCGGTCTTACCCATACGGAATTCCTGGAAGTCCCTGCATATACAAAATTACCGGCTATCGCAAAAGAAAATATTCCATAATCGTAATTAAAAAGACCTTCGTTTTTTTGAACCCAGGTTATCCCATTATCAGTAGAAAGATGCACACCATAAATGAATGAGCCGGAAAAAATATTTGTTCCGATTACCGCAAGAGAAATTACCCGATCGTTCAACAACAAAGTTTGCGTCCACGTGCTCCCATAATTAGTTGAACGATAAATACCATGTTCGGTCCCGGCAAAGACGTTTGGTCCGTTTACTGCAAGAGAATAGGCAGCCTGATCATTTAATGAAGTCCGTGCCCATGAAATACCGTAATTAGTAGATAAGTACACCCCGTAACTGTTTGTCCCTGCAAAAACATTCGAGCCATATGCCGCTACGGTATATACCACAGTATCGCACATTGAACTTAAAGTCCAATTATCACCGTAGTTTGATGATAGAAAAACACCGGCGTTATTTCCGACGAATGCATAAGAACCACTTACTGCAAGAGACGCAACAGAGGTAATTAACACCTGTGTCCACGAACCACCATTGTCAGTAGATTTATAAACACCTGTGCTTGTTCCTGCTAATAGATTCGAACCGCTAAATGCGAGTGAGGAAATATAAGATTCCGTCAGTGATGTCAGTGTCCAATTGCCGCCGGTATTCGTTGTTAGAAACACACCCGTTCCGCCTGCTTCAATTCCGTTTGACTCACTTACTCCGGCAAAAATATTGCTGCCGTTTACAGCAATAGCCCTAACCAATTGTCCGTTAAATGTTGTCTGCTTCCAGATACTACCGTTATTTGTACTTTGATACACACCGTAATTGTTGGTTGCAGCAAATATATTCGTACCGTTTACAGCAAGGCAGTTAATAGTCCTATTATCTAATGATGTGTGATCCCATGTACTTCCGTTATCGGTGGTAACATATACTCCGTGTTTAAGTGAGGTACCTGCAAATACATTTGAACCAATTGCAGCTAGTGAAAGGATACGTAATTTGTTCAGTGATGTCTGTGTCCATGTACTGCCGTTGTTTGATGATATATAAACTCCGTTACCGTCAGTACCTGCAAAGACATTTGAACCGCTTATTACCAGGGACCAGACACGCTGATTATTCAAAGATGTCTGTGTCCATGTAGCACCGCTGTTTGTGGACAAATAGACTCCATTGCTATCTGTGCCTGCAAAAATGTTAGACCCGTTTCTTGCAATAGAGAGGACATCTCTGTAACTTAATGATGTTTGTGACCAATTACTTCCATTGTTAGTTGAGAAATAGACACCAGAGCTCGTCCCCGCAAATACATTTGAGCCTATTACCGTAAAGGAAGTCGCATAGAAATAATAATAGGAAACCTGGGTCCAGTTAATGCCGTTATCGGTGGATAAATATATCCCGTACTCAGATGTCCCTGCAATCACATTTGTACCGCTAATTGCCAGAGATATCACATTTCTATCCTGTAATGTGGACTCCCCCCATGTATTACCATTATCAGTAGACCTGCACACGCCGTATACAGATCCTGCAAATACATTCGTCCCATAGGCTGTAACAGACCAAACCAATCCACCTCCGGGAGGACCAATTTGAACCCATTGTGCTTTACAAATATTAAAAAATAAAAAACAGATGATAAAAATGAAAAATATTTTTTTCATTTCAGCAGTACCATCCTTTTACTTTCGGAAAAAGATTCTGATGTTAATTTATAAAAATAAATTCCGCTCGGATAGTCTGTCCCATCCCATTCGACTTCATAAGTTCCGGGTTTTAGTTGCTGGTTAACGAGAATGGCAACTTCGTGGCCGAGGAGGTCGTAGATCTTCAAAGTTATGAACCCCCCTACCCCCCTTTCGCTAAGGGGGGTCAGTGGAATAAAAAATTTTATCTTCGTAGTCGGGTTGAAGGGGTTGGGATAGTTTTGGGAGAGCATAAAGGATTCCGGAAAAGGGTTTGAAATCGGCTCAATACCATTTATTGTTGTGTCTCCATACAAAACACCATTAACAACACACCCTACTAAATTTATATATACATAATAAGTAGTTCCAGAACAAGTAGCGTGTGAACAGCCAAAATATTTAGTATATGTCCAATCACACGAACTATATCCAATACCCCACCCAAAAGTAAGATTCTTAGTTTGAATTCCAAATAATACAGTTGGGGTTTCGCCATTGCAGTAAATCGTATGACCATAACAATAAAAATTTCCTGTCCTCATAGCTAAAGAATCTACCAGTGCATCATTACCATATAAATGACACCCTGTTCCGTTATATAAATACAATGAGCCAGTTATTGAGTCAGTCCTGTACCACCCGTTACTTAACGTCGGGAAACCCTCACAATAGTAATATTTTATCCCGGACAAAATAGTATCCTTAATAACCCTTCCAATCGAATATGTACTTGGCGGAGGTGAGGTATAAATAACGTAAACATAAACATTTCCGATTGACAAAGGGAAGTATTTTGTTGATGAGGTATCAAGGATTTTACTTTGTGATATAAAAGAGATATTAAGAGCAAGAAGGATTAATAAAGATTTCATTTTATTAACACCATCCTTTTTGTTTGTTTAAAAAAACACGTAGTTAATTTATAAAAATATACCCCGCTCGGATAGTTTGTCCCGTCCCAATCGACTTCATATGTTCCGGGTTTGAATTGTTGATTAACAAGGGTTGCAACTTCACGGCCGAGGAGGTCATAGATTTTTAATGTCACTGACACACCGTGCCCTTCGGGCACCCCTCTCGAGAGGGGAATATCGAACTTTATCTTTGTTGACGGGTTGAAGGGGTTGGGGTAGTTCTGGGAGAGGGAAAACGATTCTGGAATTTCGTTCGTAATTATTGAGACACCTACCACTCCACCGTTAGTGGTTTCTAATATCGTTCCCCCTTCGCCAACAGCATAACCAACCAGGGAATCCAGAAAATCAACAGACCTTAAATTCACATTCGTTCCGCTTACCTGCTGCGACCAGTTATTTCCACCATCGGTTGATTTTAAAATATACCCGTTGAAACCAACACAATAACCCGTTGAAGGTGAAGGAAAATCTATCCCGAATAATCCATAAGTAAATATCTGGCTTGTCCAGTTCAACCCTCCGTTTGTTGTCCTTGAAATTCCGCCCTGGCTGTTCCAAAGATTTGCTACTGAAATTCCATTTTGCATATCGAAAAAATAAACATCCATAAGGTTCGCTTCGTTGTTGTTGACCATGAAGCTGTAAAAAGTCCAGTTCGCACCTCCGTTTGTTGTCTTAGCTACAAGCGGTGAAAAAATAGTATTTACGCCCACTTCATAACCGATTAATGGAGTAAGCATAAATGCAGAATAAAATGTTACCAAATATCCCTGCGGCGCTCCAATGAACCAGTTGCTACCCCCATTCGTTGTATATAGCATGGTCCCCGAATTACCCGAACATATACCGGATGTATCATTACAGAACGAAAGGCCAAAGAGATGATTCGTTGTTCCGCTGTTTACAGTATACCAGTTGTTACCACTATTGGAAGTTTTTAATATAGTCCCGTTATATCCGCATACAAGTCCGGTTACAGAGTTAATAAAATACACTGACCTTAGTTCAATACTCGAGCCTGTATTCAAACCAGCCCAATTCAGCCCTGCGTTGGTTGTTCGTATCACTGTTCCCCCAGAACCGGCGGCATACCCGGTCTGAACATTAACGAACTGAATGGAATTTAGATTTTGTGTAGTTCCGGAATTTAAAGAGTGCCATTGCGAATATATAGATGAACAAGAAATTACCATTAGAATTAAAGAAAATAATTCTGTTTTTAAATTTCTCATTTTAATAATACCATTCTTTTAGATTCGTTAAAAGAATCAGTGGATAATTTATAAAAATATACCCCGCTGGGATAATTCGTCCCGTCCCACTCAACCTCGTACGTTCCGGGTTTTAACTGCTGGTTTACGAGGGTTGCAACTTCACGGCCGAGGAGGTCGTAGATCTTCAAGTTTACGAACCCCCCTTCCCCCCTTTCGTAAAGGGGGGACTGTGGAATATCAAATTTTATCTTTGTGGACGGGTTGAAGGGATTGGGGTAGTTTTGATATAATTTATAATTCTCAGCTATAACTGAATTTGTTCTCACCGCAATCGGCGGAAAATTCCTGAAATCACAAACATAAGTATCACAACTGGTATCATATTGAACGAGTTGTTCCCAGTTACTTCCCCATAAAATACGCTTACCTTCTCTGCTTACTGTTGCATGGGGTTCAGCCCAGTAAATGCTGCTATCAGGGTCGGGTGTGATAGGAGAAAATCTTCTGCTGTGATGATGTGCAATTCTAAAAATCTGTCTGCTACCATCAAGCTTTAGAGCAAAAACTTCCATTTCAAACGGAAGCCAAGAACTGCTGTCTGCTGTTAATCTTCCAATATAATCGAAAGTGCTTACAAAACAAAAGCTCCTTTGCTGGTCACTTCTGCAGGATATATGGTCATCAAAAAATGGGGAAAAACTAAGAAGTGTCGTTTCCACTCCGCTGCTCAAAACATATTTCTTAATAAATCCTTTATTGGAATCAGAATCATAAGAATCCATCACTAAGATTTCATTTCCATTAGCATCGATACCAAGGTCGCTATGACCTGGTCCAAGCGGCTTCTGCCAGATGAAATTAAATGTTCTTGAATAAACCTCGACTCCGTGATATCTGCCTGAAATATAATCTGCATAATCAACTACCACATAATTACCAAGCGGAGAAATAGAAACCCAGTCGAAGTCTACTGTATTTACAGGGAGCTGTAATGTGCTAATGATAGTATTAGGATTGAAATCATAAACATTCAATGTATTAAAAGTCGTATCGGTTAACTGTCCAACGAAAGCATAATACCTCCCATCATTAGATAAGTTGCCCTCTCCTCTTGTATTAGCATATAAATAATTACTGAATGAATGAATCAATGTACTCTGGTTCGCTGATACATTATATGAGTATAGTGTATTTCCATTATTATAAATTATTTTATTTGCATCGGTCGGATGCCAAAAAACATCTTCACCTTCAACACCCTGCAGGATACGGATAAATTGATATGGAGATTCCCCGTTATATAATCTGAATACACCATCGCCTGATTGCAGTATTAAATATGTTTCACCGACATTCCATGCCTGGCGTTTTGAATATTGTGGAATAATCCCAGGCAGATGCGTACTTCCAGCATCTGTAATGCGGGTGATTTGAGTTCCGAAGTGAGGATCTGTAAATGGTATTCCTACTGATGGCTTTGGATGATTACCTTGAAAAATCGGGTTTTGAATTGTAATCCACTGCTGCGGATAAACAGGTCTCAATAAAAAAACTAGGAAAAAGATTATATTAATTCTGTACATTTAAGTATTTAAATTTATTTGATAAATAAAAAAACATACAATCATGTTTTAAAATAACTTGAACAAATAATCAAGCTTTATAAATCTAAATTATAAAACAAATATTACTTCACAAGCACCATCTTTTTTGTTTCATTGTAATCGCTGGCAGTTAGCCTATAAAAATAAACTCCGCTTGGATAGTTTGTCCCGTCCCATTCGACTTCATACGTACCGGGTTTTAATTGTTGGTTAACTAGGGTTGCAATTTCATGGCCGAGGAGGTCGTAGATGGTTAATCTAGTAAACAACCCCCGGCTAAAGCCACCCCCTTTATTAAGGGGGACTTGGAATTTTATCTTTGTGGTCGGATTGAAGGGATTGGGGTAGTTCTGGGAAAGGGAATATTTATCGGGTTCTATTTCGGATATCGTTTTTATTCCTGTAGGAATAGAAGTATCACCGTATAAAATACCATCGATAATACAACCTTGTAAATAAGTATAAGATGAATAATAATGATCATACTCAGAATAAGAATAACCAAAATATTTAGTATAAGTCCAACTAGAAATCATACTCCCAATGCTCCACCCGAAAGACAGATTCTTGGTTTGAATTCCAAACATTACTGTTGTGGCTTCACCATTACAGTGAATTATAAAACCTGTACAATTATAAATTCCTGACCTCATAGCTAATGAATCTACTAGTACGTCATTCCCGTTAAAAATACATCCTGATCCGCCATATCTATATAATGAGCCTGTTAATGAATCAGTCCTGTACCAGCCATCACTTAACGCCGGAAAACTTAACGAAGGGAAGCCCTTACAATAATAATATCTTGCACCAAACATTATGGTATCTTTTGTAGTCAATGCTACTGAATAAGTAATACTTGGTGGTATGGTACTTTTGTATACATACCTATTTCCTACTGATAAAGGAAAATATTTTATCGATGCAGTATCAAGGAATTTATTTTCTGATAAGAAAGAGGTACTTAGAATAATAAATAGTATAATTTTTTTCATTTTAATAATACCATCCTTTTAGATTCAGAAAAAGATTCTGTTATTAATTTATAAAAATATACTCCACTTGGATAGTTTGTCCCATCCCATTCAACTTCGTACCTTCCGGGCATTAATTGTTCGTTAACCAGAGTTGCAACTTCGTGGCCGAGGAGGTCGTAGATCACAATCTTAACGGACAACCCCCTTTCTCCCCCTTTATTAAGGGGGATTTGAAATTTTATCTTTGTGGTCGGGTTGAAGGGATTGGGGTAGTTCTGGGAAAGAGTGAATGATTCGGGAATTTTCTTAGCATCCCGCTTAATGTCTGTTAATCCCTGCCCCTCGATAGCGGTGTAAAAATGGTTTACCGCTATACCGGTATATTTATCCACAATCCCGCTTGGCCATTCGATTCTAATCGAATCTATCAGGGTTACATTTCCCAAACCGAACTCTGCATTCAAACTGCTCTGTCCGCTTATAGCTCCGCCTGTTTGTGATGATATCATCTGCATCTGTCTGATAGTGTTTCCGTTTATCAATGCCCTCACAAATACTTTAGCACCGATAGCAGATTTATTTGATACCATCCCCACACATCTTATATTGACCCACTTGTTGCCATTGCTATTGTTCATATACATCACATTATTGCCGCCGAAGTAATTATTGCGTGCAACAAACAGGTCTATGTTACCGTCATTATTATAATCACCCCAGGCAGCACCTTCTTTATAATTCCCGTCATTGACTATTACTCCGGTATCTATCCTTGTAAATGTTCCGTTACCGTTATTTACGAATAAGAGGTTTATTCCATCATATCCGCCTACGAACATATCAAGGTAGCCGTCATTATTAAAATCACACCAACCGGCACCACCGGACCAGTGAAAATAACTCACTATCGGATCACCCGTAATTTTGGTAAATGTCCCGTCACCGTTATTCCTGAAAAGCCTGTCATAGCTTGAACCAATAACACCACCCGAAACAAACAGATCGAGGTCTCCGTCATTATCATAATCACCCCAGCTCCCTCCGCTCGATTGCGCTGTATCGGTCACAACAGGATCATTTGTAATTTTAGTGAAAGTACCATTGCCGTTATTCTTATAAAGAAAATCAACAGCCGGACCAGCATTAGCAACAAATAGGTCAATATACCCGTCATTATTATAATCGCCCCATGCGCAGCCTCCCGAGTTGCTGTTATCTGTTCCAACGGGGGCTGTTGTTATCCTTGTAAAGGTACCATTTCCGTTATTATGATACAGGAAATTATTCTGATTCCGGTTGCACACAAAGAGATCCAGATAACCGTCATTATCATAGTCGCCCCACGAACATCCGGTTGAGTTGCCGCCGTCATTTACTATTGCACCTGAAGTGATCTTGGTAAACGATCCGTCACCGTTATTGTGATATAAATAATTATTCCCGCCGTAGTTTGCAACAAAGATGTCTATATTACCGTCATTGTCATAATCGCCGCAGGTGCAGCCGTATGAGCTCCCTCCGTCATTGACCACTATACCGGTAGTAACCTTTGTGAAAGTTCCGTCACCGTTATTCAGGTAGAGAAAATTATTGTTGCTTCCGGTCTGGTTATTCACAACGAACAGGTCTAGATAGCCGTCATTGTTGAAATCAGCCCAGCAGGCACCATAACACCAGCCCCCGTCATTAACCTGCGGACCGGAAGTGATCTTCGTGAAGTTTTGTGAGTAAATATTTGGAATAAAAAAAATAAAGAATAAAACTGATAAAGCTGCTTTTGATCTATGGTATAAATACATCATTTAATTGATTTAATGAAAAAAAATTGAAGTTAATAAATTGAATATTAACGGAATGTTCTAAGATGTTTAGATAGTCGAGCCGGATTTTCTGAAATGAAATTGAACTTATTACCCTGTTCATTTCCCCCTTCCCCGCGGGTATTTAATTTGTCGGCTGGAAATAATATACTTTTACATACAATAAAAAACAATATATTATATTTCCTCCATCAAGGAGTTAAAATGGTTGGATTATACGTATTCAAGTGGTAAAACTACACCAAATGCGAACTATTTGCCTGCATTTTCGATTTCTATACCAAGATGGGATACTATTTTTTTGAGAGCAATGCTCTGATTCTCGAGATGCTCTATAATAACCTCTATCTCGCGTTCCGCTTTTAGATTTACTTCGAAATCCGATTGTGCTCTCGCTTCTGAGTGTCTTCCCTGGAGGTTCTGCCCAACCATTATTAAAGGCATCAAGAATAATTGTATCATATTAGATATAAAGAGCCAAAACACAAAAGCAGGAAATGGGTCGAACAAGAATTCTTTAGGTGCCAGAGAATTCCAGCCGAGCCATAATATCGTCCAGGCAAAAACAACTATAAAAAATCCCATAGTACCTACGTGGTCTGTTACCCACATGGCAAGCTTTTCCAGACCGGTCAGGTTCTCTACCTGTTCTTTATGTACGTTTCGTACGGGTTTACGTAACTTTTTTAATTCTTCCAGTGTATGAATGTTTTTATGAATCATATTTTTAAAAAAATTGATTTTAATATTATTAATGTTTTAAGTTACTAAAATAATTTTATTAATAAAATTAATTCAGGAATATATCAATAAAATAAATGGAATGTACCCGATGGGAAGAGATATTAAGACAAATATCCGGAGGCGTATTGAAACACATATTCAAAAGCTTCATTTACTTCATTCTCAATTTTTTCAAGTATGGGAAACGGATTTACGTGATCATATTCGTAAGGAAAATCAGCCGTAACTGCAGTTACCGGAATATCATGATTATCGCCCGTGAGTGTATCCGAAACGTTCTTTGGTGTCATAACAGAGTCCTTTGAAAGGGAAAGGGATGTGGTCCTGTTACAAATACCTTTCAGCTTACTTTCCCTCAATGGCTTTAATCTCTCATAATTGAGCATACTTCTGAATACCGTACCGGGATTATCCGGTCTTTCAAAGAACCGCACCAGCCGGGAATCTGTCTGTATCTCGGTCTCGAAATCATTCACATAATATGCATGCACGGCTCTATTCGCCTCGCTGTCCATTATGAATCTGGAAACGGGTGACATCCTGTCAAACGTAGGTCCGCCGCAGAACATGAACAATTTCGATTCATCCAGCATTCCATACGGATTCCACATCAGAAGTATCTCCGATAAGAATGCACCGATCGAAAATCCGAAAAAATCAATCCTTGCATTTTTTTCAAGATAAGGGTGTTTACCGGTCTTTATCTCCTGCAGTAACCGCATCATATCATAAACCGTTTTCAAACCTGACCATAAAAATCTAAGCGGTTTAAGATGAAGCCTGGTACTGATAGATGCATTAACAAATGATGAACATTCGTTCGAGGGATACAGTTGAGTTCTCAAACTGCTTACAACATTCATTATCCTGGGATGACTCCAGAATAGAGGAGCTCTGTTCATATGAAACGAAATTGGAAATAAAATAATTGATTTGCCTGTCAGTTCGAGAAGCCGCTTAGCCCAGGGCAGATATTTATCCCATGATTTCTCGTTCAAACCATGGAGCAATATTATTACATCTTTCGATTTTTCTGCAGATAGTTCTTTAAATATCGGATATGTGAATGAATTGTTCTCCTCGATGCTATTATCCGGAATTTCGAATATCTCCACAAGCTTTGAAGATGCAGAGGGATTTTCCGATAATTTTTTCAGGAAGACATCCTTCAGACATTCATTCGAAGCTACATTTCTATCGGGAAACTCACTTAGATCCTGAGAATGGAATTTAAGGTTGATAATTTCGAAATTATTAGAGGGCAGACGGATGGGGTCATTTTTTTGATTGTACAAACTTCTCAGCAGCTCGTAATCATCTGAATAGCTCATTGCGGCTTAAAAATAATACAAACATCAGGTAAATAATATTCAAATATAAAAAACTGAGAGACGTATCTACAGGTACTCATCCAGCTTCCCGAGTCCCTGGCGTTTGATGCTAAAACTTCCGTCTGAGCAGTCGACTATTGTAGAAGGTCTGTTATGTCCGAAGCCGCCGTTGATAACAATATCAACAAGTTTTTTGTACTTTTCATGAATTATTTCCGGATCTGTAGTGTAATCAATTATTTTATCTTCATCGTGTATCGATGTTGATACTACCGGGTTGCTCATCTCTTTCACTATCTGCCTGCATATAATATTATCCGGGATCCTGATTCCCACGGTCTTTTTTTTACCTTTGAAAAGCTTCGGAACATTACCGTTTGCCTGAAGAATAAAAGTGAACGGACCCGGCAAAGCTCTTCGCATGACTCTGAATACAGGAGTATCGATCTGCTTCGTAAAATCCGAGAGGTGGCTAAAATCATAACAGACAATAGAAAAATTGGATTTTTCAGGCTGTATACCCTTTATCTGACAAATACGTTCTACAGAAGATGTTTTGTAAATATCGCATCCCAGACCGTACACGGTATCAGTTGGATATATGATAACTCCCCCGTCATTCAAGCATTCTACCACCATTCTTATTTTTCTTGGTTCGGGATTTACCGGGTGTATCTGTAATAACATAGTGTAATAGTTATCGTATATTATTAAATAATAACTAATTTACAAAGATTAAAGTTTTTATTCCGCATGAAATTAATTGAATAGTATTGGGAGTATTGAAGAATAACTATCGAGATTACTAATATCCAGGTATCATGATAAAAAGTGGAAAGGCAACTTCCCTGAGGCATATGACCTGCCAAGATTAATTATATAATTTAGATCATCGTTCATTTGTTTTTCGTATAAATGATATTCACGAATCATTATGAAAAATAAAATAATATCCACAACCAGCAGTACGATGCCAATTGCAATATTAATACTTGCTGCCCCTTCATCCAATTGCCTTTTACTTACATAACCCAGAATTAAAAAAATGATTGAGAGAATAAACAGAAATATTACAATAATAGGCATTTCTAGTTAAAAATATTCTAATTTCTTCTATTAAGAATTATATAATTGCGATAACTTGACTTTAAATGATTTCCATGAATCTTTTCTGTCAAGAAATTATAAATGGTATGCTTCTAAAGCTATAAATAAATTATCTTTGCGGAGGCATACCCATAGAAGCCCATTCTTCTCTTGCCGGTCCGTAAATTCCCGGGACTTTAAGTCCTGCCTGTCTCATGAGAACGGTCATCTGTCCTCTGTGATGTATCTGATGTGTGAACAAAGCCCCAAGTGTAACACCGTTCTTCCACTTTTCACCGTACATATCCGATTCCATTTGCAATGTATCATCATTCCATTTCGTACGGATCTCACTGATCAACCTAAGAGAGGATTTTTCATACGCTGTACGGATCTCTCCGGCTGATGCGGGTGCATCGGATTCAATAGGGGGTGAGTCGACCTGCAATCCTGTCCTATTCATCATCTCACCTAACGAAATAACAATATGCCATGCAAGATAACCCAGTGAACGTCCCTCAGGAGTAACCTTTACATTCAGCGAAGCATTAGTAAGTGCTGATAGTAATTTTAAGGTCGATTGGCTTTCAAAATCCCAGTCTGAGAGAAAATCGTCTATCTTGTAATACATGATTTCTTATTTATAAATTATTAATATTCAAAATTATTAAAATTAAATCGTAAAAGAAATGCAAGTAAATGATAAATAAAGAAATCATCAATGAATGCCTGACATATCAAAATATGGTTCAGCGTGAACCATAACATCCTGTACGGAAAGGTTAGAATGTTTCAGTATCCTGATAACGTTGTCCGAAATATCATGCCCCTCGGTCACTGATATATCACCGCTCACCTGTATCTCAAGATCAACGAGGTAGCTCAATCCGCTTTTTCTTACTTTAATACTGCTCACTGAAAAAACTCCGGGAATATCTTTTACAATGGTGAGTATTTTATCCTCAAGTTCGACTGAAGGCGTTGCATCCATAATATCTCCGATAGCCCCCTTCAAAAGCCGGAATGCATTAAATAAAATGAATCCCGACGCAGCCAACGCTCCGATGTCATCGAAATATTCATATCCGGGTCCGAGCACGAGTGATAAAAATATCCCGGTAAAAGCCGAAGCAGAAGTAAACGCATCCGAGCGGTGATGCCACGCATCTGTTTTAAGTGATGTGCTGTGTATCTCACCGCTTACTTTGATAATATTTCTAAATAGTGTCTCTTTGGTAATAATAACAGCTATCAATACTATCAACGTATAAGCCTGTGGTGTATGTTTCGGCAGGATAATTTCATGAATGCTGTTAACAATTATAACAACGGCTGCACAAACGAGGAATAATGTTACTACCATAGCTGAAACAGCTTCAGCTTTTCCATGGCCATATGGGTGGTTTTTGTCAGGAGGAATAGAAGCTATTTTTAATCCGCTCCATACAACTGCGGAACTGAATATATCGGTTGATGATTCTATTCCGTCCGCAACAAGAGCATGTGAATTACCCATAATACCTGCAGTGATCTTTGTGATTGCAAGCAATGCATTAGCAATCACCCCGATAATTACGAACTTAATTCCCCGCTTCTCTTTTGTCAACTTATTACTTTCTCTAAGCTAACAAAATATCTATAAAAGTAGTTTTATGAAATAGAAATATTAAATGCTTGCTATTCCATTTCCGCATCTTTCACTCTTCTTCGGCAAGAATTATTTTTTTACCCTTAGTTTCAGGGAAAGTCCATATCCACAACCCTGTAAGTACAGCGAATAATGCAGCAATCGAAATTCCTCCTCCCAGCCCGTAGGATGTAGCTACAATCGCTATGATTATTGGAGTAAAGAACTGTACGCCCCTTGCTAAATTAAATGCGCTTCCCATTGCAGTATTACGAATCTTCGTGGGAAAAAGTTCTGAAAATAAAGGTCCATAGCCTCCGAACATTCCCGTTCCGAATCCTACTAAGAACATGCATCCGAGGATGAGTGTCTGGTAAACAATGATAACATCCCACAGGATGGTTATCATTACAAGTCCAATAGCCATAATGAAGGAGTAAATTGTATAAGCAGGCCTCCTACCGAGCTTGTCTGCTATAAACCCGAATGTAAAATATCCGAGGAATCCTCCGGATTGCGTGATGAGCATCCACGCTGCGGATTTTGTCATTGTGAACTGCCTCTGTTCATGCAGATAACCCGGCATCCATGAGTAAGTGAACCAGTATGCGGACATATCGAATATGGCAAGTATCAAAGCGAGTATAAATACTTTTCTGTATTGTGAAGAGAACAGCAGGAAAAATTTATTCTCTTCCTGAACGATCTGCTTTTTCACACTAACATCCTCGCTTATAAGTCTTTTTCTTTCAAGCCATACATCTGATTCAGGTAATCTTTTCCTGATGAAGATCACAAGAATAGCCGGTAGTAATGAAACGAAGAAACAAGCTCTCCATCCTATTATTGGTGATACATAACCGCCGATAACAGATGCCACTGCTATACCTATGGGAGCGCCTGTTTGCATAAATGCACCATACCTTCCTCGAACTTTGGCAGGGAAAGTTTCGCCGATGTAAGTTTGTCCTGTCCCCCACTCACCGCCGACACCGAGTCCCGTGATGATTCTGAAAATCAGCAGCATCCAGATATTTGTAGAAAATCCGCTGAAGAAAGTGCCTATGCTGTAAGTTAAGATAGTCCATTGAAGGACACTCTTCCTTCCGTACCGGTCTGATAAAACTCCGAATATGATACCGCCAATTGCTGTTGCTGCAAGCGATGCACCAAGCACGAACGAAACCTGCACATCTGTAAAGTCAAGTTCTTTTTTGATCGGAATAAGTAGGAAGGTATATAAAATCAAGTCATAGAAATCGAACACCCATCCCGACCAGCTCATCAGCAGTATCCTGAAATGCTGCTTTGTAGGTTTTTCGTATTCGTTCAGTAAAAGTTTTTCCATTCAGAAAAAGTTAAATTAATAAGAAAAGAATTAATTTATGAAGCAGACAATAAGTCGTTTGACCGCGTGTTTCACCGATAAACAAGAATAAGAAAAATTTAATCAAGAATGTAACGAACATTCTGGTGTTAGTTTAAGTTTATATAAATTAATATAATATCTATTTTATGAAAATAATACTGCAATACAGAATCAAGAATTATTAGAGACAACTTCAAATAATTTATTAAATGGATTTCGTATTCATTTTGAACATGGAATCATATATTCTCGGCTTTTATACTGTTCCTACGAAAATTTTTAAATTATCCCGGAATGGAAATCTATTAGAGAAATATTCGAATAATATTTAAAATTATTTTTTGCGTTTAAACATTTTAAACACAAAAAATGCCGATTTTTGCAAGTTTTGGGCATTTTTCCATTGTAAGTGACCTCTTAAAAAATTATATTTGCAGATGAAATCAACTTACACAGCATCAGGGGTAAATATCTCCGAAGGTGATAAATTTGTTGAAACTATCAAACCGCTTGTAAAATCGACTTTTTCAAAAAATGTTATTAGCGGGATAGGAAACTTCGGAGCGTTCTTTAAAATCCCTAAAAATTATAAAGACCCTGTATTTGTTGCCAGTACCGATGGTGTAGGGACCAAGATCAAAATAGCAATCGAAATGGACAAACATGATACTGTTGGCGAAGACATTGTGAACCACTGTGTAAATGATATTGCTGTGTGCGGGGCTGTTCCATTGTTCTTTCTTGATTATTTGGGATTCGGAAAGCTGAGAGCGAATATTGCAGCAGTTCTGGTAAAAGGGATGATCAAAGGATGTAAAAATAATGGTTGTTCTCTCATAGGCGGAGAAACTGCCGAAATGCCCGGTGTATACCAACTAAATGACTATGATATCGCAGGAATGATAGTCGGTGCAGCTGAAAAAAAACAACTGATAGATAAAAAGAATGTCAAAGCAGGAGATGTTCTCATAGGGATCCCTTCTACCGGCTTACATACGAACGGATATTCGCTGGCTAGAAAAGTTTTACTGGACAAATACAAACTTGACCAAAAGATAGACGAGCTTGATTGTACCTTAGGTGAAGAACTGCTTAAAGTACACCGGTCGTATCTGAGAATTATACAGGTCCTTATCAAAAAATTTAAAATACATTCATTTTCACATATCACAGGCGGTGGAATTGCCGGAAATACAAAAAGAGTTATACCTTCCGGTATGAAGCTTAAGATCGACTGGAAATCGTGGGAAAGAAATCCCATTTTCGACCTGATAAAAAATACCGGTAACGTTGAAGAAAACGAGATGCGAAGGGTATTTAATCTTGGAATAGGATTAGTAATAATAGCGGGTAAAAATGACACTGATAATATTCTTAGCTTGTTAAAGATTAAAAAAGAAAAATATTATATCATCGGAGAGGTTACAAAAGAATGATATTGCACAATATAGCTGTTGTAGGAGCCAGCGGGCTCGTTGGCAGGAAAATACTCCAGGTTCTTGACGAAAGAAAATTTCCTTACGGCAAGCTGGTTACAATTGCCTCGGAAGCATCTTATGGCAAGGAGATTAGTGTAGGAAAACATCTTTACAAGCTTCAGAAGATTACACATGATATCTTCAAAGGACATGAGATAGTTTTCTTCAGCGCAGGCGGTGCTGTTTCACATGAATATGCGCCTCTATTCGCTAAGGAAAAGGCAGTTGTAATAGACAACAGCAGCGCATTCAGAATGAACGAGGATATCCCCCTGGTTGTACCTGAAGTGAACAGGCAGGAAATATTTAAGAACAAGGGTTTAATTTCCAATCCGAATTGTTCAACCATACAGCTTGTTGTAGTTTTGAAACCTCTTGATAATATGTTTAAAATAAAGAGAGTTATCGTTTCTACTTACCAGAGCGTCTCGGGTGCGGGAAATAAGGGTGTAATTGCTTTACAGGAAGAAATAAAAGAGCCGGGAAAACGTGCTAAAAATTCTATTTTCCCCCACAGGATTGCCTATAATGCGATTCCCCAGGTAGACATCTTTTTTGAAGATGGATATACTAAGGAAGAGCATAAAATGATGAATGAAACAAGAAAAATTCTAGGGATTAAAAACCTAAATATCACGGCAACATGTATCCGGATACCTTCACTGGTGGGACATGGTGAATCGGTGAACATTGAGTTTGAAAAAAAATTCACAATTGAAGAGGTAAGAAAAGTCTTAGCCGGTTCAACCGGTATAACTGTGATCGATGAACCGAGACAATCGAAATACCCAATGCCTATAGATTCTGCAGAGACAGACGATGTCTACGTCGGAAGGATAAGGCACGATGCTTCAGTCAGGAATGGGTTAAACCTCTGGATCGTTTCAGATAACCTTCGTAAGGGAGCAGCTACGAATGCGGTTCAAATAGCCGAAGAATTAATAAAAGGTAAATAACTATTTATAGATATATCACTTCATTATGTATTCATAATACCAATTCTATATTGGATAATACTTAGAGAGGAGTATTTAGAACAATGTCAAACATTTTAATAAAAGAAGAAAAGATGAACGCGAACAAACACATCATTAATCAAATAAACCCCGATTCGATACTGGAGACATTAAGGAAATACATGCTTGTTGACGGGCTCGACCTGGTTATAGATCTTAACAAATCGCAGGGTGCTTACCTGTATGATTCTAGGAAAAAGAAAAGATATTTGGATCTATTCACTTTTGTGGCATCAAATCCTATCGGGATGAATCACCCTAAAATGCTCGAACCGGAGTTTGTTGATTACATCGGCCATGTGGCTTTGAATAAACCGTCAAACTCTGATGTTTATTGTGCCCAGATAGTTGAGTTTGTGGATACTTTCTTTAACATTGCAGTTCCCTCCTACTTTAAGTATTCATTCTTCATCGAAGGCGGTGCAGTGGCTGTTGAAAATGCAATCAAGACCGCATTTGACTGGAAAGTTAAAAAGAACTTTAAGAAAGGATATAAAACTGAAAAGGGACACCAGGTAATACATTTCAAACAGGCTTTTCACGGAAGAACCGGCTATACTCTTTCATTGACAAATACTGACCCTGTTAAAACCGCTTTATATCCAAAGTTTAACTGGCCAAGGATAATAAATCCTACAATAAAGTTTCCGTTAAACGAGAATAATCTCGATGAAGTGATAAAGCTCGAAAAACAAGCTGACAAGGAGATCAAATCGGCACTTACAGCAAATAAAGATGATATCGCCTGTCTGATTATAGAGCCAATACAGGGTGAGGGTGGTGACAATCATTTCAGAAAAGAGTTTTTCGAACAATTGAGGACCCTCTGTGACGAAAATGAAATGCTGTTTATAGTTGACGAAGTGCAGACCGGTGTGGCTATGACCGGTAAATGGTGGGCTCACCAGCATCTTGCTCAGCCTGACATAGTCGCTTTTGGAAAAAAAACTCAGGTTTGTGGAATTATTTCAACTAACCGGGTAGATGATGTGGAAGACAACGTATTCCATAAATCAAGCCGTCTAAACTCTACCTGGGGTGGCAACCTTGTTGATATGTTAAGAAGCAAGAAATATCTTGAAATAATATATGAAGAAAATCTTCTCGAAAACGCAAGAATCAACGGTGAGTATTTGCTGTCCAGAATACACGAACTTGAAGAAAAATACCCCAAAATGGTCACAAATGGTAGGGGAAAAGGCTTATTTTGCGCCATGGACCTACCTGACGGATCAATTCGGAACAGGGTCAGGGATAAAGCATTCGAAAAAGGTGTTGTAATACTAGGCTCAGGCGATAAAGCCATACGATTCAGACCGCCTCTAAACATAACGAAAGAACAGATCGATGAAGGAATTGCTATACTTGATGAATCTATCAAGGATTTATCCTAACAATCTTAAGAAAGTGTATAAAATTAAAGAAAGAGGGGGTTTAAACCCCCTCTTCTTTGTTTAAAATATAAAAGTTTTACCTGTATCGGGGATTTGATAATAACTTAGATTTTTTTCAAGGATAAGTAAAGCATTTATTACCATATGAATTTTTTCTCTGCCTTAAATAAGAACTATAAATTACTTGATTAAGTATTGTAAAATAATTATTTTTGCAATCCAATTAAGAATTGTAGGGAATACTGTTTTTGCTCTATGTTCGAAGATTTAAGCACAAAGTTCGATAAGGTATTTAGGTTCATACGTGGAAGGGGCAAAGTTACTGAACAAAATATTGACGAGTTCCTAAGAGAACTCAGGCGTATACTCCTTGACGCGGACGTTAACTATAAGGTTGTAAAGGAATTTATAGATAACGTCAAAACGAATGTTCTTTCTCAAAATATTTACAAAAGCATCAATCCGGGTAACCTGATCATCAGCACGATAAACAATCAGCTTATCAAGCTCATGGGTGAGAAGAAAACTGACATAAGGTTTTCTAACAATATCCCATCGGTCATCATGCTTGTCGGATTACAGGGTTCAGGGAAAACTACGTTCGCAGCCAAGCTAGCTAATTATTTAAAGACTCGGGGGAGAAATCCTGCGCTTGCTGCTTGCGACGTATACCGACCTGCCGCAATTCAACAGCTGAAGATATTAGGTGCTGAGATACGGATAGATGTTTATTCAGAGGATTCCAAAGACCCGGTAAGCATTGCTTTGCATGCAATGGAGTACTGCAGAAAAAACTTAAAGGATACTCTCGTTGTTGATACCGCAGGGAGACTTGCTATCGATGAGGAAATGATGAGAGAAGTTGAAACCTTAAAATCGAAACTGAACCCTTCGGAAATTCTGTTCATTGTAGATTCCATGACCGGACAGGACGCTGTTAATACAGCCAAAGAATTTCATAACAGGCTGGATTATGACGGCGTAATTTTAACAAAACTTGACGGTGATACGAGAGGCGGCGCTGCATTATCCATACGCGCTGTAGTTTCCAAACCTATCAAGTTCGCGAGTGTTGGTGAAAAATTGGATGCTATAGAGCCGTTCTACCCCGACAGGATGGCATCGCGAATACTGGGTAAGGGTGATCTGACCTCGCTTGTGGAAAAAGCTGCCGAGATTCTTCCGCAGGAGCTTGATGAGAAAAAAATTCAAAAGCTCGAAGAAAAACTCCGGAAGAACAAGTTTGATTTTAATGATTTTCTCGATCAGCTTCAGCAGATAAAGAAAATGGGCCCCATATCACAGCTTGTCGGAATGATTCCCGGAGCTGATAAGATGCTTAGAGGAAAAGAGGTAGATGAAAAGCCGTTGAAGAAGGTTGAAGCTGTGATAACATCGATGACAAAAAAAGAAAGGGAGAACCCTAACCTGCTGAACGGTTCCAGGCGAAAAAGAATAGCATCCGGCAGCGGTACAACAATACAGGATGTGAACAGGGTAATAAAACAATTTAACGAAATGCAGAGAATGCTTAAGCAGATGAGGAAAGGCAAGTTTTCAAATTTATTCAGGAATTTTGATATTTCTAATTTTTCATAATTAATCATTAAATTTACGGAGCAAAATAATTGGTCAAATTAAGACTTAGACGCACGGGCAGAAAAAAACTGCCTTTGTATAAAATCGTGGCAGCAGATTCGAGAGCACCCAGAGACGGACGATTTATCGAAGCAGTTGGCACTTATAATCCCAACACTAACCCGGTGAAGATAGAAGTGAAAGAAGACAGAATATTCTACTGGCTCAAAACGGGAGCCCAGCCGACTTATACTGTGAAGAATCTCCTATCCAGAAAAGGTCTTATGCTAAAACAACATTTAATGAAAAAGGGAGCTGACGAGCATAAGATCACTGATGAATATAATAAATGGTCAGCAATGCAGGAAGTGAAGCTACAGAGAGAGAATGAGAAAAAAGCAGCAAGAAATACTAAAAAGAAGAAGAAAAAAGCTACCGGAGAAAAAACAGAACAAGCCGCTGTGGAAAATACTGCCCCTGCAGAAGGACAGTTAAATACAGATTGATTAGTTGTTTCTTAAATTACTATTTATAAACAATTCACCAAAAAGGAGTAACATATGAAAGAATTTATAGAGTATATTGCTAAAAACCTTGTCGATGATCCTAACAGCGTAAGAGTAGATGAAACAGCAGAAGAAAACAAGGTAGTTTTAAAACTTCATGTTGCCAAAACTGACCTGGGTAAGGTAATCGGTAAACAGGGCAAGACAGCTAAATCAATGAGGGTCCTTCTGACTGCAGTTGCTGCTAAACATAATATGAGCGGTCAGCTGGAAATTGACGAAGACCGTCAATGATTCACTTCCAGCAGAGTGAATTGATTTTCTATTTTTGATGCGTATCGATGTAATATCAGCTGTTCCGAAGATTATGCTGACACCCCTGAATGAAAGCATTATCAAGCGTGCTAGGGAAAAAAAGCTTGTAAATATTTATGTTCACGACCTGAGAGACTATGCAGAGGGTAAGTACAAACAGGTAGATGACAGGCCATACGGAGGCGGAGCTGGGATGGTGCTCAAACCTGAACCTTTTTTTAAGTGTATTGAGAGGCTAAGGTCCGAAAGAGATTATGACGACATTGTTCACCTCAGCCCGCAGGGTATACGGTTCAGCCAGAAAAGAGCAAACGCACTCTCTTTAAGAGAGAATCTGATGATACTTTGCGGACATTATAAAGGTATAGACCAGCGGGTAATAGATGAGTTTGTAACGGTGGAAATTTCGATCGGAGATTATGTACTTAGCGGAGGAGAAATTGCTGCACTTGTCCTGATAGATAGTATAGTAAGATTGATTCCCGGTGTTTTAGGAGACAGCGAAGCAGCATTGACAGATTCTTTCCAAACAGAATCTGGCTTTGATGCACCGCAGTATACAAGACCTGCAGAATACAAAAAGTTAAAGGTACCGGATATACTGCTGACGGGAAATCATAAACAGATAGATGAGTGGCGCAGAGATCAGGGTGAAAAGAAGTATAGGAAGATCAAAAAAAAGAAAATATAATAATATATTCAAATTTACGCAGTAAGGAATAATAAGTAAAATGGAAAAGATAAATTTGGTGACAGCACCGCAGATAAGAAATGATCTCCCTGTTTTCCGGCCGGGTGATACTATCATAGTACACGTTAAAGTTGTGGAAGGCGATAAGGAAAGGATACAGCAGTTCAAGGGTATTGTGATGGGAATAAAAGGTTCGGGTATAAGCAGAACGTTCAGGGTGAGAAAGATCTCTAACGGTGTAGGAGTAGAAAGAATATTTCCGCTTAATTCACCCAATATAGCCAGGATAGAAAAAGTTAAAGAAGGCAAGGTCAGAAGAGCCAAGCTGTATTATTTAAGAAATCTTACGGGTAAGTCTGCTACAAAGATCAAAGATAAATACCAGGCAATAATTCCGGAGGAAAAAGTTCCGGAAAGTGAAGAAGCAATAGAAGATAATTGATATCAAATAAAGGTTATTTACCTGTGAATACAAAAAAACCGTTAACTCATTGACTAACGGTTTTTTTATTTATAATATCCTAAATTGAAGGTAAGATGAACAAGCTGATTAAAATACCGGTATCAGCGGCTGAGCTGATAGATAAGATCACGATCCTTGAGATCAAAGCAAAGCATATAAAAAGCTCAGATAAATTGTCCAGCGTAGTTTCAGAATTAAATCTGCTTATGAAAGAATATTCCAGTATCGAGAACGCGAACAAAACAAAAACTTCAAAACTGCATAGCCTGAAACTCCGGCTTTACAAAATCAACCTAAGTTTATGGAAGACCGAAGACAGGATCAGGACTATGGAATCAAAAAAAATATTCAACATGGAGTTTATAGAATCAGCGAGAATGATATATACAAAAAATGATGAGCGTTCAGCTGTTAAAAGTGATATCAACATTCTTCTCGGTTCAAAGCTATCGGACATAAAACAATATAAGAAATACTGATAATAGAAGATAACAAATTCAAGGATAGAGATAAACATGATAATGCAAAACACCGCAGATGAATCTATACGTCCTATAGGAGTTTTCGATTCGGGTATCGGAGGGCTTACTGTGGTGAAGGAACTGAGACATTTACTTCCCGATGAGAGGATAGTATATTTTGGTGATACGGCAAGAGTGCCATACGGAAATAAATCAAAAGAAACCATCATACACTATTCGCTTCAAATAGCTTACTTTCTTTTAAAGAAAAAGATAAAGATGCTCGTGGTTGCATGCAACTCAGCATCATCAGTTTCACTGCCTACGTTAAAAAGACATTTTCATATACCAATCATCGGAGTAATTGAGCCGGGAGCGAAGTCGGCAGTGCATACTTCCGAAAATAATAAGATAGGTGTTATCGGCACATTGGGTACTATTAAATCCAACTCGTATAATAAAGCTTTGAAAAGATTAAATCCTAAAATCAATGTATACCAGCAGGCGTGCAGTCTATTTGTACCTCTTGCAGAGGATGGGTGGAACAGGACGAAAATAGCCCAGGATATCTCGGATGAATACCTCAAGAGTTTATCGGGAAAAGGAATAGATACTTTGATCCTCGGCTGTACCCACTATCCCCTGCTGAAAGATGTCATTCAGACTTCCATAGGCAAGAATGTAAAATTGATCGACTCGGGTATTGAAACGGCCAAAGAAGTTAAGAGGATACTTGAGAAAAAGGGTCTGCTGAATTTAGGTAAACCCATTAATCGAAATCACTCAGTTTTTTATGTTTCGGATTTTCCGCATAAGTTCGAAGAAGTGAGCCAAAGGTTTTTGGCACAAGAACTGGAATATGTACATAAAGTAAAATTATAACAATTTTATGACACAGGAAGAAATATTGCAGATATTCAAAGATGCGGGGGCTTTTCTTGAAGGACACTTTATTTTGACGTCCGGTCTGCACAGTCCGTATTACATAGAAAAATTTCGCGTTCTTGAACAACCGAAGTATACTGAAATGTTGTGCAAAGAGATTGTACGAAATTTTAATAAGGAAAAAATAACTGCTGTCGTGGGACCAATGACCGGCGGTATCATCCTGGCATACGAGACAGGGAAGCAACTGGGAACAAAAGCATTCTTCACAGAACGCATAGAAGGCAAAATGAAATTCAGAAGGAGCTTTAAGCTCTACCCTACCGATAGAGTTTTAATAGTGGAAGATGTAATTACAACGGGAGGAAGTGTTCAAGAAGTGATAGAAGAAGTGAATAAGACGGGGGCACATATAGCAGGATTAGGTTATCTGGTTGATAGGAGCAATGGAAAGGCGAAATTTAATGTACCGGCTAAAGCTCTTCTGACACTTGATGTAATTGCTTACCCTCCGGATAACTGCCCATTATGCAGATCGGGTTCTATTGCAATAAAACCTGGGGGCAGGGACATAACACCCTGATTTTTGGACACGTTTTAATATATGATTCTAAAACATTTATACTCATAGAAATGCAATATTATTAACATTTGCACATCTGCCGGACTACACACTTCATTGATTCTTCTTTTCAATAAAAGTATATTAGTAAGATATTTTAGAAATTATAATATAGGGAGAAAGACTTAAAACATGGGTTTAATGAACAGAATGCGCGATAAGACGCACATTATTCTGATTATATTAGTTCTTGCGTTTTTGGCTACGATTGTATTTGAGTGGGGTATGAACTATCTCGGAATGAGGGGAAGCGGTACCGTAATCTTCGGTTCTGTTAACGGTCAGGAAATACGCTATCAGGATTTTGAAACCCGTATGCAGCAGGCGGTAGACCAGCAAAAACAGCAAACCGGTGAAGACCCGGACGAAAGTATGATGCAGATGATCCGGGACCAGGTTTGGGACCAGATGGTCAATGAGGTAATCATTCAGCAGCAAATTGAGAAGCTCGGTATAAAAGTAACAAACCAGGAAATACTAAACTGGGTATATAATTCTCCTCAAACACTCCCCGACCCCATCAAGAAAAATTTTATTGACTCAACTGGCAATTTTAACATGTCTTACTACCAGCAGGCACTTTCTGCAAAGAATCCGGAGGTAGAACAATTCTGGACAAAAGTAGAAGATTATCTCAGGATAATTCTTCTCAATGACAAACTTCAGAGTGTGATAACGGGTACTGTAAGGGTAACAGAAGCCGATGCCCTCCAGAAGTATAAAGATGAACATTTATTTGCTACTTTTAATTTTATAGCTTTAAGTCCAGGCAGCATACCTGATAACCAGATACAAGTATCAGATGATGAACTTAAAAGTTATTACGATAATAATAAAGATGATTTCAGAACAGAGGAATCTGTAAAATTAAAATACGTCTTATTTTCAGACAACCCAACCGCAGCAGATAGTACCGCAACTGAGAAAATGCTTCTTGGATTAAGAAAAGAACTTAAAAGATACCCTGCTGATGATTCAGATCTTATCAGCCTTGTTAACACGAACTCTGCTTCAAAATATAACAGCGGGTTTACAAAACCAAGCGAGCTCGCACCAGAAGTTACTAACTTTCTATTCAGTGCAAAAAAAGACAGTGTATCAGATATAATTAAAGCATCTGACGGATACCATCTTGTACGTTATCTGGACAGCAAGGAAGGCGAGGAATTATTTACAAATTCCTCTCACATTCTTATCAATTTCGGAACAGATACTAACGCTGCTAAATTGAAAGCCGAACAGGTATACAAGAGAGCTAAGTCCGGAGAGGATTTTTCTAAATTAGCATCAGAGTTTTCGGATGATCCAGGATCAAAAAATAAAGGGGGAAACCTGGGGTGGTTTACAAAGGGTGCTATGGTCAAAGAATTCGAAGATGCCGTAATGAATGCAAAGATCGGCGAAATAATCGGTCCGGTAAAGACTCAATTCGGATTTCATATAATTAAGATCAATGACAGACAGAAGAGAATCTTTAAGGTTGCTGATATTAAAAAACCGGTTACTACCACAACATCTACCAGAGACGCCATAAGGAAGAGAGCCGAAGATTTTACTTACATAGCTGCAAAAGGCAATTTTGATGAAGAAGCTAAGAAGATCAATATGCAGGTATTTGATATTCCTCCCATCACAAAAAGCTCATACATTCCGGGTGCAGGACAAAACAAAGCTATAACTAAATTTGCATTTAACGAAAACACGAACAGTATCAGCACTCCCATCAGGATCCAGGGGGGTTACGCTGCATATTTCATCGTTGAGAAAATACCTACCGGATATATGAAGTATGACGAAATTAAAGAAAAGCTTCTTCTATCGAAAGTAACTCTTCAAAAGAAACTGAATATCCTGAATCAAAAAGCTGAAGAGATAAAGAATAAGATAATAAATAACGACCTCGCATCTGTAACTAAAATAGATCCTCAGCTTCAGATTCAATCGGCAGATAGCTTTTCTGTTGCAAAACCTAAACCTCAGATACCTAATGATTTCCAGCTGTTGAACACTGTTTTCAAGCTAAAAGACGGCCAGATTTCAGAACCAATTAGGACAGATGAGGGTTACTACATAGTACAAATGAAAAGTATTACACCGTTCGACGAAAAAAATTATCAGTCTCAGAGAAACGTGATTATGAATTCACTGATTCAGGAAAGAAAGCAAACCATTTCACAGGAATGGTTAAATGCACTCAGGGATAAAGCCGACATACTAGATAACAGGGATAAATACTTTCGTTAATGCCTAATCACTGAAGTTCATACATCAAATTAATATCGGGATATACCTGATGTGATGTTTGTATAATTAAAATATTTATACACGGGAAATTGTTTCCGAATAAAATACATCTTATCCTTTTGTTCTTTCTCATCGATCTATTTTGCAGTAGCAGCTACGCGCAAATTGCTAATAAAGAAATAAAGTTTTACAATCCTGATAAAAGATTTTCAGTAAGCATTTATTGCGATTATGTTTCCTCTGCACAATTGCAGCCGAAACCAAACTCGACGGATCCGATTGAAAGGGATGCTACTATAAATCTTAACGGAACATACGGTTTTGGAGGAGAGATCAGTTATCAACCCCCGTTGTACCATCTGGATCTTATTTTTTATCTTTCGACGGAATACATGAAATTATCACAAAATAATTTTGGACTCACATTGAACGATAGTACGGACATCGGTGTCGATGAACAGTTCACAGTGATCCCAATAGAATTCGGCTTAAAGTGGCACTTACCCTTTGGTTCGGATAACTGGAAAATATATATAGGTGGGGGCGGCGGTATCTATTTCGGAAAAGAAACAAGATCTATTTCGAATCTTCAGTCATCTCAAATAAGCTCAAAACCTGATTTCAGCTTGAATATACTTACGGGTTTCGATTATTTTTTTGAAAGAAACTTATCGGCGAATTTCGAGTTAAAATTCAGGGAGGCAGCGTTCGATTCCAAATCCAGCTTCCCTGCAGGAACAATTATCGTGAGTGGAAATCAATACCAGCTCGAAAACCCTTTTTATACTAAATTTATCGCTGACGGGGTTAGAATATCTTTAGGCTTAAAATATTATTTTTAGTAAAAGCTGCAATTATGATAAGAAAATTAATAACTTCGGTGATCCTGATTTGTGCTATGATCCTTATTTTTCCCGCTGGTATTACTATCACAGGCGAGCATATCAGTAAGAGCAGATTCGCAAAAGATCATCTGATCGTTAAACTGAAGAAAAAACCATCATTTCCGGCTGCTGCGGGAAATTCCTCGTATTCTGATATTAAATGCCTAAATGACATTTCTTCTTCACTAGGTATTAAAACCACCGGCTGCAGAAGACTTTTCCCGACCGATCTTCATCACAATGGTTCTTTAGCACAACGCTATGAACTTGATAAATTCTACATTGTATATGTAGATAATATTAAGGATATCCCTGAAACCTGTAAACAATATGAAAAATATTTCACGGTAGATTTTGCGGAACCTGATTTTATAGGTGAATCAGCGGGTGAAAGAACTACAGGTATTTTATCAATTCTGAAACCAAACGATGAGTATTACAACAGACAATGGGCATTAAAAAACAACGGGAACACGAGAACAACAACCGGAAAACCCGGAAAATCAGGCGCTGACGTAGATGCTGAAAGAGGTTGGGAGATCGAAACAGGCAGTGAGGATGTGATTGTGGGAATACTGGATTCGGGCTCAAAGCTGGATCATCCGGATCTGGCAGGGAGATTTTGGATAAACAAAAAGGAAGTAAGAAATGGCAAGGATAATGATCAGAACGGATTTATTGACGATGTGAACGGATGGAATTTCGCTTATGATAATTCTAATGTAATTGATGACGGTGGACACGGAACAAACATCAGCGGTACGATCGGTGCAGTTGCAAATAATTCCATCGGTTATTCAGGGATAGACTGGAAATGCAAGCTCATGATTTGTAAGAATTTGGATGATGAGAATCTTGGAGAATACAGCTGGTGGTCCGCTTCGTTATATTATGCTGCAAATAATGGTGCAAAAATAATTAATATGAGCGAAGGCGGATACGATTACTCGAAAACTCTCGAGGTAGCTATCAATTATGCTTACGATGCGGGCTGTCTGATAGTAGCCAGCATGATGAATAAGAATAATAATGACACCTACTATCCTGCCGCTTATAAAAATGTTCTGGCAGTAGGAGCTACCGATACAGATGACGGCAGATGCAAACAATTTACCTGGGGAGGCGGAAGTAACTGGGGAAAACATATCTCAGTTGTAGCACCGGGGAACAGGATTTATGGGCTGGATTATAAAGATGAATACAATTATGATGTTTACTGGAGCGGTACATCCCAGGCTACCGCTTATGTAACAGGGATCGCATCCCTACTGCTTGCACAGGATATCGGCAGGACAAATAAAGAATTGAAAGCGATTATAACTGCTACAGCAAAAGACCAGGTCGGTGATCCCAGCGAAGATACACCCGGCTGGGATGAATATTATGGTTATGGAAGAGTTGATCTTTACGCCGCTTTAACATACGGTAAAATAACACCGGTGGAATTAAAAGAAAATAAAATACTGGATATAGATACAAACAAAATCATTAACTCCGGGGAACCAAACGATAGACAGGCAAAAGCCGTCGAAAGGAACAGTAGTAACAGAGAAAAAGACGATAACGATAGAATAAAACCTGCTAAAAAAATAGAACCCTAGAACGGGTAACTGATTCCTGTAATAAACAAATATCTTTTCTTCTAAATTATTTTTCCTTAATTGCTTAATATTCAGCTAATAAAAAATCGAATAGAAGGAATGGCTTCTATTTCAAAGATCTTTTATTACGATAACCTGGCTTCAACAAATGATGCCGCTAAAACCATCAACGAAAATAATATACTAATAATTACGGATCATCAAAACTCCGGAAAAGGCAGGATGGGAAGAAAATGGGTTTCGGAAAAAGACACCAACCTGACATTTACGATTAAAAAGAAAATTGATATTAACGCAAAAGATATACAATGTGTAAATTATTTCTTTACCTATTATACATTAATCGGAATTGAAGATTACCTCTTCAATTCCATGGGAGAGCAGTTTAAAATTGAGATTATATGGCCTAATGATATTTACGTTAACAGCAAAAAAATATCCGGAATCCTAATTGAAAACATTTTTAACGATAACAATTTTATCATAGGAATTGGTATTAATGTTAACCAACGGAGCTTCGACACTAAATTTAGCCATAAGACAACTTCGCTCTTTAACATATTGAAAAAAGAATGCGATATTAATGATTTGTTAGTGAGATTGTTAATTATATATGATAACCATATGCACTTACTTTTTGAACACAAATTCAAAGAAATTTTTGATAATTGGAAGGTTAAATGTGATATGAAAGGTAAAATGATTAATATAAGTGATATAGAAAACAAAGAGATAGAAGCTCATGTAAAGGATTTGCTTTACAATGGCGGTATAAAATTACAGGTATCCGGTAAGGAAAAAATATTTTTTAGCGGAGACATTCGAGTGTTATCAAAAAATGACAAATTAAGCCCTAATCCCGTTAAATAGCTTGATTCTAAGTAAAATTTTGAATAAATTATGTGTTTGAAAAAATGGGTAGGTAGCGAAGCGGTTAAACGCATCAGACTGTAAATCTGACGGCTTATGCCTTCGGAGGTTCGAATCCTTCCCTACCCACCGGGTATTTTATTGGGACAATTTACATCAGAAAATTATAAGATTTTTTTGCTGATGTAGCTCAGTTGGTAGAGCATCCCGCCTTGCGGGAGAAGAGGTCTTCCCGATTTATCGGGATCATCAGTTCTTTTACTTTGCTGATGTAGCTCAGT
>JBEKSX010000012.1:0-39684 GCA_049516635.1 Ignavibacteria bacterium
AGTTGGTAGAGCATCCCGCCTTGCGGGAGAAGAGGTCTTCCCGATTTATCGGGATCATCAGTTCTTTTACTTTGCTGATGTAGCTCAGTTGGTAGAGCACTTCCTTGGTAAGGAAGAGGTCACCGGTTCAATCCCGGTCATCAGCTCTGAGAAATAAAAAAGTTTTATGCGGGAGTAACTCAGTTACTAGAATCACCCGCCATTCAGCGGATTGGTCACGGGTTCTTTTATAGATCGATTTGTTATGCGGGAGTAACTCAGTTGGTAGAGTCACCCGCCATACGGCGGGTTGATCACGGGTTTTTTAATAGATTGATATTTTTTGCGGGAGTAACTCAGTTGGTAGAGTCACAGCCTTCCAAGCTGTTGGTCGCGGGTTCGAGTCCCGTCTCCCGCTCGGAAAAAGTTTCATGACCGGGAAATAACTTTTTCGGTATTAAAATTAAAAGTTTTATAAATTAATAGCGGTTCATCAAACCGCTTAAGCAGGGATCGGGATGGAATATCCCCTACCCTGCAGGAAAAATAAATTAAATGGCTAAAGAAGGCAGATTAATAATCACTCTCGAATGTTCCGTTTGCAAGAACCGCAATTATAGTACTACCAAAAATAAATCAAAGCATTCAGGAAGAGTAGAATACAAAAAGTTCTGCAGTTTTTGTAATAAACACACAATTCATAAAGAGACTAAATAATAAACGTCAGTGGCTCAATTGGTAGAGCAGCGGTCTCCAAAACCGCAGGTTGGGGGTTCGAGTCCCTCCTGACGTGCAACCATAGGGGTCTAAGGATAAACGGAGAAACAAGTTTGAAAACAAAAATAATATCGTTCTTCACAGACATTATCAAAGAGATGAGAAAGGTCACATGGCCTAAGAAGGAAGAATTAAGGGAATCAACATTAGTTGTCCTCGTAACTTCTTTAATCTTTGCAGTGTTTGTCTACATAATTGACAAAATTTTAAGTGAAGGGTTAAAAGTTATATTTTAAGTAATGGCGGAAAGCATAGAAAATATTGAACAGGCACCGGATAAAAAATGGTATGCCATTAGAACCATTACTGGTCATGAAAAGAGGGTAAAAACTTATCTCGAAAGTGAAATATCCAATGCAGGACTGGAGTTTAAGATAACTCAGGTACTGATCCCTGAAGAAAAGGTGTTTGAAGTAAAAGGCGGAAAGAAAAAAATAAAATTTAAAAATTTCTTCCCGGGATACATCCTGATAGAAGCGGTTCTCGATAATCAAGTTTCTAACTTTATTTCACGAACCCCTTCCGTGCTGAAGGTTGTTGGCGGTAAAAATGAGGCTATCCCTTTAAGGGAAGGCGAGATTAAAAGGATCCTTGGAAGAATCAACGATTCCGAGGACAAGGAAAAAATTGACGTACAATTCGAAAAAGGTGACCTGGTTAAAGTGATAAATGGTCCTTTCGTAAGTTTCAACGGAACTATTAACGAGATTAATCTCGAAAGAATGAAAGTTAAGGTGATGGTCAGCATATTCGGCAGGAAAACACCTATAGAACTTGATTTCACACAGATAGAAAAAGAAAAATAGAATTAAAAAAGAGTATCAATACATTATCTAATTAAGAACTAATTATGGCAAAAAAAGTAGTGGGATTTGTGAAGCTTCAGATACCGGCAGGGCAAGCGAATATGGCTCCTCCCGTGGGTCCGGCATTGGGTCAAAGAGGTGTTAACGGTATGGAGTTTTGCAAGCAGTTCAATGCAAGAACACAAAAAGACCAGGGTATGATAATACCCGTGGTTATAACCGTATATTCCGATAAGTCTTTTTCCTTTATAACAAAAACTCCGCCTGCTGCTATCCTTTTATTAAAAGCAGCTAAGCTGGAGAAAGGAAGTGCACAGTCAAACAAGGCTAAAGTAGGAAAAGTAACCCGAAAGCAGGTTGCCGAAATTGCACAAATTAAAATGAAAGATCTGAATGCCCGATCTATAGAAGCCGCCAGTAAGATAATTGCCGGAACAGCAAGGAGCATGGGCATCACAATTGAAGGTTAACTATTAATAAAATGAATATCAGCAAAAGAAGAAAAGATATATTAAAAAAGAACGATCCTATAAAAAAATATACTATACCTGAAGCAATTTTGAAGATCAAGGATACAGCGAACGCTAAGTTTGATGAATCGGTAGATATTGCTATCAAACTGGGTGTCGATCCAAGGCAGGCAGACCAGCTTGTAAGAGGAACGGTTACATTGCCCCATGGTACGGGAAAAACTGTCCGTGTCCTTGTGGTCGCAAAACCAGAAAGACACGAAGAAGCACTAAATGCAGGAGCGGATTTTGTAGGTTTTGATGATTATATCAAAAAGATCCAGGAAGGCTGGGCTGACTGTGATGTCATCATCGCAACTCCGGATGTCATGAGTGAAATTGGCAAACTGGGAAAAATATTGGGTCCAAAAGGATTGATGCCTAATCCGAAAAGCGGAACTGTTACAAATGATATTACAAAAGCAGTTCACGAAGTCAAGGCTGGACGAATCGAATTCAGGGTTGATAAAGCGGGAATAGTACATGCCTGTCTGGGTAAAGCATCATTCGAGGCAAAAAAACTGGAAGAGAATATCAATACTTTTATAAACCAGATAATCAGGATGAAACCCACTACAGCTAAAGGCCAATACGTGAAAAGTATTACATTGAACAGTACAATGGGACCAGGATTTTCGATAAACAGGACAGAAGTAGTATAGGATTACGGAAATACAGAAAGTAAAATTTTAATATTAAGAACCGGACACATGAATAAGAAACAGAAAGAACAAACAGTACTGGAAATCAAAAATAAGCTGGATAAAGCAACAAGTCTTTATTTAACCGATTTTACAGGTTTAACTGTTGAGGAAACTAACCAATTCAGGGATGAATTATACGAAGCGAAAGTTGATTACAAGGTTATGAAAAATACCTTGATCAGGAAAGCTTTAGAGACTGCTTCAAGCGGTAAATTTAGCGGACAAGCTGACAAACTGCTGGAAAACCTCAAAGGTCCGACGGGAGTAATTTTTGCGTATGAAGATCCTGTTTCCCCTGCCAAAATAATAAAAAAATTCTATGAAAAAATCAAAAGACCCAATCTAAAAGTTGCTCTGATCGAGAATATCGCTTATGATAAATCTAAACTAAATCAACTTGCGGCATTACCAAGCAAACCGGAGATAATATCATCAATTATAGGCAGTATACATGCACCGATATCGGGTATCGTAAATGCATTAAATGCAGTCATTAGAGACCTTGCTTCTGTCATAGAAGAAGTAGCCAGAAAAAAAGAAAATTAGAATAAAAACATATAAAATATAAGGAGAATCATAACATGTCTAAAGTAGCTGAAATTGCAGAACAAATAGAAAAACTCACCTTACTTGAAGCTTCAGAGCTAAAAAAACTGCTTGAGGATAAGTTCGGAGTAACAGCTGCGGCACCTGTCATTATGGCCGGAGCTACCGGCGGGACAGCTCCAGCCGCACAAGAAGAAGAAAAGACCGAATTTACTGTAACGCTCGTTGACGTTGGAACCCAGAAGATCAATGTCATTAAAGCAGTTAAAAATGCTACCGGATTAGGTCTTACTGACGCAAAAGCCCTCGTTGAATCAGCTCCGAAAGCTGTAAAAGAAGGCATTATTAAAGCAGATGCTGAAAAACTTAAAGCAGAATTAGAAGCTGCCGGAGCTAAAGTAGAAATTAAATAAATTTAATTTTTATATAAGATTAAAATCTATAAACATAGATTTTCTCGGTTACCTGCAATTTTTAAAACAATTTATTTGTTTATTTTTATACTAAAACAAGTCGTCTGGTAAGCGGCACTGTTTAGTATTTATTTACCCCCCATGGAGGAAAACAATTAATGACATTTGATCTAAATCGAATCAATTCGAATGGAAAGAGGATATTTCTATCCCGATCGAAGAAACAGATAGATACCCCCGACCTTCTTAACGTCCAGCTGGAATCATTTAAAGAATTTTTACAGGAGGACGTACCCCCATCAGAAAGGAAAAAAACGGGTATTCAATCTGTTTTCCAAAAAAATTTCCCGATCACTGATTCACGTGAAACGGCAATTCTCGAATTTATCGAATATTACCTTGAAAAACCCCAGTATTCGATAAGAGAATGCCAGGAACAAGGCCTTACATATTCGGTTTCTTTAAAAACCAAGCTGCGTCTTTCAACCAAACCGAATAAAGAAGCCAAAGAGTACTCAAATGCTATCGAGCAGGATGTATATATGGGTAACATACCCTATATGACAAGCTACGGTAGTTTTATTATAAACGGGGCTGAACGGGTCATCGTTTCACAACTGCACAGGGCTCCCGGTGTAGTTTTCAGTGAATCGGTACACCAAAACGGTACAAAACTGTATTCTGCCAGAATTATACCCATGAAAGGGTCATGGGTTGAGTTCACTACAGATATCAACAACTGCTTGTTTGCTTATATCGACAGGAGAAAGAAATTCCCTGTTACAACGATTCTGAGGGCTCTCGGTTATTCAACAAACGAGGAGATACTCGATCTCTTCGGTCTTATCGAAGTAATTGACCTCCAGAAACAGAACTTAAAGGATTTTATAGGCAAACAGATATGTGATGACCTGATAGATAAAGAGACCGGCGAACTTCTGGCGGAAAAGGCAAGTGCAATAGATGATGACCTGATAGATAAGATCAAGAAATCATCTATCACGAAATTAAAAATATTCAAATCAGACCGCCCGTATGAAGAATCATTGATCGCAAATACTCTTAACAAAGATGCGGCCCAGTCTGAATCGGATGCACTGGAAGAGATATCAAAACAGCTAAAACCGTCAGACACGGATGATGAGACCGCAAAGAATCTCGTTGATAAACTTTTCTTCAATGAGAAAAAATACGATCTTGGAGAAGTAGGCAGGTATAAAATAAATTATAGATTGGGTCTCAATATCCCGCCGAACAAAACGGTCCTCGATAAGGAAGATATTATCTCGATAATCAATTATCTCGTCGACCTGGAAGCGGGTAAGAAAGCTGTGGACGATATCGATCACCTGGGCAACAGGAGAGTAAGAAGCGTAAGCGAACAGCTTTCACAGCAGTTTAACGTAGGCCTTGCAAGAATGGCGAGAACTATCAGAGAAAGAATGAGCATACATGATGAAGAAAATATTACACCGGCTAATCTGGTAAGTGCCCGCACGATAACAACGGCTCTCATTTCATTTTTTGGAACAAGCCAGCTATCGCAATACATGGATCAGACCAATCCGCTCGCTGAAATGACACATAAGCGGAGAGTTAGCGCATTGGGACCCGGAGGACTCACAAGAGAGAGAGCAGGTTTTGAAGTAAGAGACGTGCACTATACTCATTACGGAAGGCTGTGCCCTATCGAAACACCCGAAGGACCGAACATAGGACTAATATCCTCTTTATGCACACATGCCAGAATAAGCGCGTTCGGATTTATTGAAACTCCTTACAGAAAGGTCAGGAACGGCAAAGTTTCCAACGATATAGATTACCTTTCCGCTGAAAAGGAGGACGATTTTATCATCGCACAGGCTAATGTAGGTCTTGAAAACAGCCGTATGACAGATGACAAGATCAAGGCAAGATACAAAGGAGACTTTCCTATTGTAGCACCCGATCAGGTACACTATATGGATGTGGCTCCTAATCAGATCGTAAGTGCAGCAGCAGCATTAATTCCCTTCCTGGAGCATGATGATGCTAACAGAGCTTTAATGGGTTCTAATATGCAAAGGCAGGCCGTTCCCCTGCTAAGACCTAAAGCTCCGCTTGTTGGAACAGGATTCGAACAGAAAGTCGCACACGATTCCCGTACATTGATACTTGCTGAAGGTAATGGAGTAGTAGAATACGTATCAGCAGACAGGATAATTGTGAAATATGAAATCGATAAAAACTCGGAGCAGGCACTTACTACCTTCGATGATAAGGAGGTAGTTGAATACAACCTTATCAAATTCTTAAGGACCAATCAGGATACCTGTATAAACCAGAAACCTATCGTCAATGTTGGGGACGAGGTGAAGTTGGGCGATGTTCTTGCTGATGGTTCTGCTACAGATCACGGAGAACTTGCATTAGGAAGAAGCATTCTTACAGCGTTCATGCCCTGGAAAGGATACAATTTTGAGGACGCTATTGTGATCAGCGAGAGGATAGTTGCTGAGGACGTAT
Source organism: Ignavibacteria bacterium (assembly GCA_049516635.1). Taxonomy (GTDB): domain Bacteria; phylum Bacteroidota; class Ignavibacteria; order Tepidaquicellales; family OLB5; genus JBEKSX01. The sequence goes on from JBEKSX010000012.1 coordinate 6,240, forward strand.
ACACATCAATACATATTGAAGAATATGAACTACAGGTGCGTGATACAAAACGCGGAGAAGAGGAATTAACACGTGATATACCTAACGTGAGCGAAGAAGCAACAAAGGAACTCGATGAAGATGGGATAGTCAGGATAGGCGCGGAAGTTAAAGAAAATGATATCCTTATCGGTAAAGTCACACCCAAAGGCGAAACCGAACCGACACCCGAAGAAAAGCTGCTCCGCGCAATTTTCGGTGAAAAAGCAGGTGATGTCAAAGATGCTTCATTGAAAGCACCTCCCGGAATGCGGGGTATAGTAATCAGCAAGAAACTCTTCACACGTAAGCAGAGAGACACAGAGACAAAAAAAGAAGAGAAGAAAAAACTGGATAAGCTCGAAGCTGAAAGAAGATCATCTCTGGAGAACCTGGATATCAGTCTGGTAACAAAGCTTGGAATCATTTTTGATGGAAAGGAATCTGTCGGGATCAGGGATATCGAAGGCAATACAGTGATCAGAAGCGGGGTAAACCTAAAGAAGGAAACCTTTTTGAATCTTCTGGATAATCCGAATTTTAACATAGGAAATTTCGATGTCTCGAACAACTGGACTTCTTCGCACAAAGCACACTCATACTTACAGACTTTATACAGAAATTACAAGACCAAGTACAACGATATCGAAGAGAAAGCTAAGAGACAAAAAAATAAAATTATTCTTGGTGACGAGCTCCCTACGGGTGTGGTGAAAATGGCAAAAGTATATATAGCAAAAAAGAAAAAACTTGCAGTAGGAGACAAAATGGCAGGGAGACATGGTAATAAAGGCGTGGTAGCCAAAATCGTCCCTGTGCAGGATATGCCTTTTTTACCGGACGGAACCCCAGTTGATATAGTATTGAATCCTCTTGGTGTCCCCTCAAGAATGAACCTAGGACAGCTATATGAAACCGCATTAGGATGGGCAGCCCACAAGTTGGGATGCAAATTCGCAACTCCCGTTTTCGACGGCGCATCTTTTGAAGATATTCTTGATATTCTTGAAACTGCGGGCTTACCGACGAACTCCCGTACAATATTATATAACGGCGAGACAGGAGAAAGATTCGATCAGGAAGTGACCGTCGGATACATCTATATGATGAAATTATCACATCTGGCAGATGACAAAATCCATGCACGTTCCATAGGCCCATACTCTCTTATTACCCAGCAGCCGTTGGGCGGAAAGGCACAATTTGGCGGGCAAAGGTTCGGAGAGATGGAAGTATGGGCACTCGAGGGATACGGTGCCGCATATACCCTTCTCGAAATGCTGACTGTCAAAAGCGACGATGTGAACGGAAGATCTAAGACCTATGAAGCACTGATCAAAGGTGAGAATACTCCTGAACCGAACATACCGGAAGCATTCAATGTTATCGTGAAGGAACTCCAGGGACTTTGCCTGGATATAGATCTTGATTAATTTAGAAAGAAAAAAAATTATGTTATTCAAAAAAGAAGCAAAAAAAGTTCGAAAAGCTTTTAGCAGAATGTCGATCAATCTTGCATCAACGGACTCAATCATAAGAAATTCACACGGCGAGGTCCTGAAACCTGAGACTATAAATTATAGAACATTCAAACCAGATAAAGACGGGCTATTTTGTGAAAAAATATTTGGACCGGTGAAAGACTGGGAATGCCACTGCGGTAAATATAAAGGGATAAGATACAACGGGATCGTCTGTGACAGATGCGGGGTCGAAGTAAACCAGAAAAGCCTGCGCCGCGAAAGAATGGGGCATATTTCATTGAGCGTTCCTGTGGTTCATATCTGGTACTTCAGGTCAACACCCAGCAAGATCAGCTATGTACTGGGAATTAGCAATAAGGACTTAGAAAAAATTATATATTATGAAAACTATGTTGTGATCAATCCCGGTAGCTCCCAGTATAAGAAAGGTGATCTCCTTACGGAGGACGAGTATCTTAATACTTTGAACAACCTTCCTGAGGAAGAGGAAAACCTGGATGAATATGACGAAAACAAATTCGTTTGCAAAAATGGTGCTGAAGCCGTAAAAGAACTTCTAAAAAGAGTTGATGTTGAGGAAGAGGTAAGCCGTCTTAGAATACAGCTGTTCGAAGAAACATCTGTTCAGAAAAAGCAGGATATAATCAAAAGACTTCGTGTACTTAAAGCTTTCCAGAGGAAAGATGACAGAAGACTTAACAAGCCCGAATGGATGGTTCTCGATGTGATTCCTGTTATTCCTCCCGAACTGAGACCTCTTGTACCGCTTGAAGGAGGCAGATTCGCTACGAGTGATTTGAACGATCTATATAGAAGAGTAATTATCAGGAACAACAGGTTAAAAAGATTGATAGACATCAAAGCTCCGGAAGTAATTCTAAGGAATGAAAAAAGGATGCTTCAGGAAGCTGTGGATGCATTGCTGGATAATTCACGCAGAGCTACAGCCGTGAAGTCTGAAAACAGACCTTTAAAATCATTATCAGACATTCTTAAAGGGAAACAGGGCAGATTCAGACAAAATCTGTTAGGAAAACGTGTAGATTACTCCGGACGAGCAGTTATAGTTGTGGGACCCGAGTTACAACTCCATGAATGCGGTATACCTAAAGACATGGCTCTAGAATTGTTTAAACCTTTCGTAATAAGGAGACTTATAGATAGAGACCTGGTAAAGACCGTAAAAAGTGCTAAAAAATTGATTGAAAGAAGAACTCCCGAAGTTTGGGAGGTTCTGGAGAATGTTATCGACGGGCATCCGGTCCTGCTAAATAGGGCCCCTACCCTTCACAGATTGAGTATCCAGGCTTTTCAACCTGTGCTGGTTGAAGGAAAAGCGCTGAGAATTCATCCGCTCGTATGCACAGCATTTAATGCTGACTTCGACGGTGACCAGATGGCTGTACACGTCCCATTATCTTATGAAGCACAGCTGGAAGCAAGAGTGCTGATGCTTTCAAGCCACAACCTGCTTTCACCGCAGAATGGAGATCCAATTGCAATAGCGAATCAGGAGATAGTACTGGGATGCTACTACCTGACGAAATATAAAAAAGGAGAACCCGGTGAAGGTAAAATATTCTCAAATCCTGATGAAGCTATTGTTGCCCATAATACAGGAAGAATAGGATTACATACACGTATCAAAGTAAGGATAAACGGACAAATTATCGAAACTACTATGGGCAGGGTGATATTCAACCAGATTGTTCCCGAGGAAGTCGGTTTTATAAATGAACTTCTCACCAAAAAAGGAATAATCAAAATTATCAGTACGGTTTTCAAAACAGTAGGAAATGTTAAGACCGTAAAGTTTCTAGATGATCTGAAGACACTTGGATTTAGCTATGCTATGAAGGGAGGGCTTTCCGTAAACCTGGATGATATTAGAATTCCACAGTTAAAAGGGAAGATTATTGATGCAGCCCAAAAGAGAGTCGACGCCGTAGAAAAATCGAGAATGAGAGGTTTGATCACGGAGGGTGAACGTTATAATAAAGTCATCGATATCTGGACACACGCTACCAATGAAGTAAAGAGCGAACTGATGAATACACTAAAAACATCCAGTGACGGGTTCAACTCACTTCATATGATGATAGATTCGGGCGCAAGAGGTTCCCAGGACCAGGTTAGCCAGCTGGCTGGTATGAGAGGATTGATGGCAAAGCCGCAGAAAAGTATGACCGGACAGGCAGGAGAGATAATTGAAAACCCGATCATTGCTAACTTCAAAGAAGGACTATCCATCCTCGAATACTTTATTTCAACGCACGGAGCAAGAAAAGGTCTTGCTGATACAGCATTGAAGACTGCAGATGCGGGCTACCTGACCAGAAAACTCGTAGATGTATCACAGGATGTTATTATTTATGATGATGACTGCGGAACTATCAGAGGTTTGACCGTTGAAGCATTAAAAGATGGAGAAGATATTAAGGAACCGTTATCTGAAAGGATACTGGGCAGGGTTGCTTTGCATAATATTGTTGATCCTAACACCAGAAAAGTAATTGTTAAAGCCAATGAAGAGATAGATGAGGAATTAGCAGCAAAGATATCCGAGACTTCAATATCCTCTGTCGATATCAGGTCGGTATTAACCTGTGAATCTAAAAGAGGAATTTGTGCAAAATGCTATGGGAGAAATCTAACTACCGGAAAGATTGTAGACGTTGGCGAAGCTGTTGGCGTTATTGCTGCACAGTCGATCGGTGAACCGGGCACTCAATTAACCTTGAGAACGTTCCACATCGGCGGAACAGCAAGCAGGATCGTAACTCAATCCAGGATTCCTACAAAATTTGCAGGTAAAGTAAAATTCGAGAACATTAAGATAATAAAATTTGAAAATATAGGTGCTCCCGAAGGTGAATCATTCGTTACTTTAAGCAGAAACGGAATCATACAGATCCTTGACGAAAATAACAGGCTGGTATCAAAATATGACGTGCCTTACGGTGCTCACCTACTTGTTAAGAACAATGAAATAGTTGATAAGAACCAGATATTATATGAATGGGATCCGTACAACTCGGTTATCGTTGCTGAACATAACGGGTTGGTCAATTACCAGGACCTAAAAGAGAACGTAAGCTATATGGAAGCACCGGATGAGACTACCGGACATATACAGAAAGTTGTTATCGAATCAAAAGATAAGACTCTAAGCCCGATGATCACTATCGCTAATTCGAAAGGAGAGATACAAAGCAGTTACATCATCCCGGCATTGGCACACCTTCTCGTAAATGACGGTGATACCGCTAAGGCGGGGCAGATACTTGTCAAGATACCCAGAGAAACAGGAAAAACCCGGGATATCACCGGTGGCTTGCCAAGAGTAACCGAATTGTTCGAAGCAAGAAGCCCGAATTCACCCTCTATAGTGAGTGAGATCGATGGGGTAGTCGAAATCGGCCAGTTGAAGAGGGGTTCACGAGAAGTTAAAGTAATAAGCTCTGATAAATCAGTAGAGAAAAAATACCTCATTCCAGTAGGCAAGCATATTCTTGTTAGGGATGGTGATTTTGTGAAAGCAGGTGAAGCATTATCGAGCGGATCTGTTGATCCTCATGACATTTTAAGAATAAAAGGCGTTGCAGATGTACAGGCTTACCTTGTGAACGAAATACAGGAAGTCTACAGGATGCAGGGCGTGAAGATCAATGATAAACATATCGAGGTAATAGTCAGACAAATGCTCCAAAAGGTCAGAATAATAGATCCGGGAGACACCCATTACCTTGAAGGTGACGTAGTGCACAGATATAAGTTCTATGATGAAAATGAAAGCTTAAAGAACAAAATCGTCATAACTGATAAAGGTGACTCGGGCAAAGTACACCTGTATGACATTATGGATAAAAAGCAGGCAAAGGAAATAAATTCTGAACTCAAGAAAAAAGGAAAAGAGCTTGCTAAATTCAGGGAGGCTCATCCGGCTATCGCCAATCCCATCTTACTCGGGATTACACAAACCTCACTGACCACGGATAGCTTCATTTCCGCTGCATCGTTCCAGGAAACGACAAAGGTTCTTACAGACGCATCAATAGAGGGCAAAATTGACCACCTGCTCGGTTTAAAGGAAAACGTAATTGTAGGACAATTGATTCCAGCAGGTACCGGATTGAAAAAATACAAAGACTTACTGGTGACGAAGAAAGACATTGAGGTTGTAGAAGAAGTTAAGAAGAAGACCAGGAAAACGAAGAAAAAAGAACTCGCAGAGTAACTTATATATGATATGAATAAAAAACCCGCTTTTATGCGGGTTTTTTATGTTCAAAAATCATTTATGCATAAAAAAATAACAGAATACCTTAACTATATTTATGGACTCGAAAGAACGGGTAGAAAATACGATTTAAAAAAAATAGCTCGTTTACTTGAGGAAACAGGCAACCCGCACATATCTCAAAAATTTATACATATCGCGGGCACTAATGGTAAAGGGGGCACAGCTTCATTGTTAGCTTCAATTTTAATGGAGCATGGTCTTAAGACAGGATTATTTACTTCTCCGCACATCTTAAGTTTCAACGAAAGAATCAGAATTAATTCTTCTCAAATCACGAACTCATATATCAAAGATTATCTTAGCAACAATATTAAGTTTATTAAAAAGATTGGCGCATCTTTTTTTGAGGTTAATACCGGCTTAGCTTTAAAATATTTTTACGATAAACGAACCGACGCTGCGGTTATTGAAACGGGTCTTGGAGGAAGGCTGGATGCTACTAACATAATTAAACCACAATTGAGCATTATAACACAATTAGGAATAGAACACATGGATTTTTTGGGTCATACATTGCAAAAAATCGCTAAAGAAAAAATAGGTATTGTGAAACCTAACGTCGATGTGATAGTAAGCGATGATCACTCTGAATTGGAAAGTTTATTTTTAAAAAGAATTGAAAATAATAGATTATCATTTATTGATGATAAAGTTGAAGTAACCGACGTCAAACAATACATTACGGGCAGCACATATACTGTCGTATTTAATGACTACAGTCCTAGACTTAAAGTCCACTCCCCTCTTCCCGGTAATTACCAGATCAGAAATTCTGTAACTGCTATTTTCGGAGCTCTAAAATTTTTATCCGGAATAGGTATTAAAGCGGATGTACATAAAATAGCTAATGGTATTAAGAATGTAATAGCAAATACTGGTTATCACGGTAGGTTTGAGAGTCTTAAGTCAGGAGGGATAACATATATTTTCGACGTAGCTCACAATCCCGATGCAATTAAATATTCTCTCATAAACACAGAAAATCGCAAAATAGATATTATCATATTTGCACTAATGAATGATAAGGATTACAAACCTGCCCTCAGGGATTTGCTTAAGTATTCTGACACCATCGTATTCACCAGCCCAAACAATAAAAGAGCACAGCAGCCTAAAATACTGTTTGATTACGCAGTCAGAGTTTCCCGCTTAAAAGCCGATAAACCGATAAGAAAACAATATTATTGTACTGGTAACGTTAAAGAAGCTTTAAAGTTATCAAATATCTTGGTCGGCTATAAGGGTAAAATACTTATTATAGGTTCGTTTTTCCTGGTATCTGAGGCTATTAAGGTATTAAAGCTTAAGAAATATTTTCATTAAATAATTATTGAGCCGATTATTGTGAATCCTTCTTTTGATTCTTTTGTTGGTAGTCCTTCAGTAATTTCATTATCTCGCTGTTAAACTTCCTTTCGAATATTATCATAGTAGCAATTTGCTTTGGAGTTAAAATTGTTTTAATGTCAATTGCAAAATCCTGTTTAAGCTGGTTTACGTCATTTTCCAGTTTAATTATCTGGTCAACCAGTGTATCCAGCCCGTTACCGCTCTCAAGATTTTCGGTCATAAGCTTATAAGTTTGGAATCTTTTCTTGTTCAAAGCTTTTAGTGACTTGCTAAAATCTATATATTTCTCTTTAAATACAGCCGATGAATTTTCGTCCAGGTCAAGTCTTTTCATTAGTTTTTCAAGCTTTATCTTTTGTATCTTATCCCCGAAGTCATTCTTGTTGTTCTGTGCTGACGTGATTGAAGTGCACAAGAATAACAACAGCTCCATAAATATAACGATTTGAATATGGATTATTTTCATTTCTTAATACTTTACATTTTTATAAATTAGCATTCGATAGTTGTTCCAGAAAAAGATTCTGATCCGTACCGTTCAATTTGTCCAATTCACTCTCTGTATCTTCATTCATACTGCTTTCATCATCACCTGAATTACTATAAACAATTTCATCGATAGCAGATGTAGAAGCCACGTCTTTATTAATATCGGGCTGATTCTGTTCGTTCTCCGTTCCCTCCTGTTTTTTGCCAATTTCATTTATCTTCTGATTCTTAGCGTAGGATTCATTAATCCTTGAGACCCTCCTATGCAATTTATGAATTTCATGAACTTCAGAGATATCCGTTATTTCATTTTCTTTTATATTATGCTGGATATCTTCCGGCTTCACATTCTTGTTATCAGTATCAACCGAATCTTTTTTGATTGTAATAGAATTCTTTATAATATACTGTGTCTCATCTGTTGTTATTGTAATCCTATAAATCACAAAAATTAAAATAACAGCGGCTACAGGAACAATAACTTTCCAAATGAGCACGAGTGGTTTCTTAAAGCCCAGGAAATCAGATGACCTTTCTCTTTCCTCAATCTTATCATGTATTCGCGGGAGCAGGTTATTCCAATATTGAGGTAATGGTACTTCAAATTTTACAGACGCAGTCAAATTAAAAACAGATTTCATCTCATTATAAAAATCCCTCAATTCATTCGATTTAGAAAGCGCATCTTCTACTTTCAGCTTTTCAGCATTATTCAAATGACCTGTTACATAATCAGGTATCAGATATTTTATCTCATCTATGTTTATTTTATTTTCCATTTTCTTTAATTACATACTTAAATTTTCAGTCTTGTTTTTAAGTATTCGCTTAACTTTTTCACAGCATGAAAATAATTAGCTTTAATTCCTCCAACTGATCTTTTCATAATACCTGCTATTTCTTCATAGCTTAATTCCTCATAATATCTCAGATTAAAAACCGCTCTTTGCTGCGCAGGTAGAGTACTAATCGCTTCCATTAAAAGAGCCCTCCTTTTTTCTTCATCCATAAGCTCATCGGTTTTCTTGTCATCTGTTTCAATAGGGTCTGTAACAACCTCGATACTTACCACATTCTTCGATTTTACTTTCTTTATATGATTAATCGAATAATTAGTTGCAATTCTATATAGCCATGTAAATAAATTTGATTCTTCCCGGAAGTTCTTCAAAGCAGAATAGACCTTAATAAAAACCTCCTGGGTAATATCATCGGCATCGTCATGACTATTCACTATTTTCCTGATAACCCAATAAACCTGCTGCTGGTACTTCCTGACGATCTCATTATAGCCTTTTATATCACCGTTTTTAAAAGCATTAATCAAATCCGAATCAGATTTACTATCCACCACCATGCGAGACTATCCTTTAACCCTGTTATTAATATATTTAATCTAGTTTTGCTACTTTAATTCATTGGTTAAAAGATTTATCAATAATTTAGCTCGCATCTCAATACCTCTATATTTCATATAATTTGACAATAATTTGGATAAAAAGTTTAATTTATAAGGAATGTATTGCATATTTCGACATAGATTATAGTATTTCATAAACTATAAAAAAATACTAAAATTGAAACTCAGTTCCGAGTTAGATAATTAATAAAAAGGGGCTTTGGAGATAAAAATTCAAAATATTCCTAAATTTGCCACAATCTCAATCTTCTTTGTCTTTTTAGCTATTTCTCTCATAATAATATACAAATCACCAGTCACAGAGCAATCAACAGGGATTAAGAAATCCCCTAATCCTGAATCTGTCATCTCGCCGGTTCCAAATCCTTCAGATGAAACGGATCAGGGTTATGAAAATTATTTCACCAAAGTATCTTCTGAACCCGTAAATCAGCTTGAAAATATGGTTTATAAATGGCAGAATATTTTCGACATGTTCGCTTCGAATCCTCAAAACAGCTGGTTAAGATATACGCTATCGAGTCCAAATCTGGAGAAGATATCCGAACTTGTAAAAAAGACTCAACCGGAATTTCATAAAGGTACATCCGACGAAATCATTAAAGAATATGGTGACATCATTAAGGGAGACGCGAAATACTACAAACTTGATTGGCGGCTTATCCTCGCCATGATAAAGCAGGAATCTGCTTTCACATCCGATGCCGTATCCCGTGCCGGGGCATATGGATTTATGCAAATAATGCCTAAAACCGGTGAAACACTTGAACAGGCATTAAATTTGGAAAATCACACATCTCCGATAAATAATCTTACAGCAGGAATTTACTATTATGCACTTCTGGTCGCACGATACGATGCCGCTGGTACTGAAAATAAATTTAAATTAGCCCTGGCAGCATATAATGCCGGTTCGGGACATGTGGAAGATGCAATGGCTATCGAATACCATTTTGGAAAAAATTATTTACATTGGGATAATGTTGCTGAAGGCTTGACAATGCTGGGACCCGACAACGACTCATTGCACACCAAGATTTGGAGTTCAAAACCGCCGAATGGAATCTTCACGAATTGGAAAGAACCGGTTTACTATGTGAGTAACATTATATTTTACTGGACTGAGTACAAAAAGATCTATAAACCCTGAAATAACCTATTTTACATCTTAACCTCATCTTTTTATTTCCATAACGACATGCTAACAAAGTTTTGTCCATTTATTTGGAACTTAGACACTATTCAGAAGGTTATACGTATAAATAACTGATTTCTATTGATTATCTTGAAAATTTAAATGTTCGAAATATTCTATTTCCTGTTATGGATATGTACAATATTATTAGTAATTAGTGGTCTTGATGATACTTTTATTGACACTCTATTTTGGATAAACCTCCGAAAATATAAAAGAACACTTCCTACCATCGATAAAATTAAAAATGAGCACGAACATTCGATTGCACTTATTATTTGTGCCTGGAGAGAATATAAAGTCATAGAACGCACCCTGCTTTATGCAATGAACAACATCAAATATTCTAATTACCAGATCTTTGTGGGAGTATATCCGAACGATTCCGAAACGATAAAAGTCATTACAAAAATCTCGCAGGAATATGAACGTGTCAATCTTTGTATTAATGATAAGGATGGTCCGACTACTAAGGCCGATAATCTGAACAATGTTTATTCGAAGATCAAGAAATTTGAAGAAGAAGCCGGCAAGCTTTTCGATATTATCCTGATCCACGATTCTGAAGATTTTATCCACTCGCTTTCACTTAAATTGTTTAATTACTCCCTTATGTACCAGGGTTATGACGCGGCACAAATACCTGTTATTCCTATCAAAGACAAACGAGGAAGGCTAATCCATAGAACTTCCTGCGATACATTTGCAGAGGTACATTCAAAGGACCTGATAGTCAGGCAATCATTAAAGGTTTTCTTACCATTTGCCGGAACCGGGATGTGTTTTAAGAGGGGGATATTCACTACTCTTGAAAATAAATATAAACAGGTTTTTAACGAGGTTAATCTGACCGAAGATTACGAACTAGGGTTGAAACTTTATAAGATGGGTTATAAAGTAAGATACATCAATATGGAAAGCCACCTGGCAAGTATGCAAAATATAATCGCTACACAGGAATATTTTCCGAATAAATTCTGGGCAGCTGTAAGGCAGCGCTCAAGATGGACAGCGGGTATTTGTTTCCAGAACTGGAGAATGCACAAATGGGAAGGCACATTGAAAAATAAATACTTTCTCTTAAGAGATAGAAAGACTATATTCAGCAATCTAATGATAATTCTTTCTAATACTGTATTCGTCCTTTTTATTATGTATCTGTTCCATGAATCATTGGGGCTTCAATTTTTGGAAGATGCAATTAAAATGTCAGTACTGCTTGAAATTCTGTTATGGTGTGCTTTTGGATTCATGATCAGCCGGCTTATCCACAGATTTATTTTCACTTATACGTGGTATGGGTACAAATATGCCCTTAAAGGTCTTATGAGAATTATGGTGGATAATGTAATAAACTTTTTTGCTACTTTACGCGCTATTAAAGTTTTTATGAATATGAAACAAAAAATTGTGTGGGAATCGACAGAGCACTATTAAAACTTCTTAAATCACATTTCTTATTCGATCTTAGCATTCACAGGACCGTTTAGTCCCGCATAATCTGTCAATTCAGCAATAAGTGAACCAATGACTATCTTCATTTTTACCTGAACGGGAATTTTCCTGTCATCGTCAGAGAGCCAAATATAAATATCCGAAGTTTTTGAAGTAAACCCTTCTTTTAGTTCAGGCTTTAGTATAAATGTTCGGTATTTTCCCGAAGATACTTCAACTTCCTCCCGTCCTTCGAATCTGATGTCCAGCGGAATATACTTATCATCATAGAAATACTGTACCGATATAATATCCCCTTCCTTGAAATTTCTAAAATCCAGGGTTCTGGCATAATAAAACGATGACAGAATATCCAGAACATAAGCAGGAACCTGGAATTGCCTTAAATTGGCATTATCTGTTTTAGTTTGTACTTTCAGGCTATCCTGTATAAACATTACCTCGACATCCCGTTTAAATGCATTTTCTCTGATATGCTGTTCGAATTTCCATGGAAATAGACCTTTTGAATCTATATATGTTTTATAATTATCTCTAACCTTATATACGAGATCGAAGCTTGACCTTGAATTTACATCGAAGTTAATCTCATAGGTATCCCTGCCATTAATTACAACAGGTGCCGGAGAAATATTCATGAAAGCTTCTGCTGCTGTTAGAAAACCGTAACTTATTTCGAATGATAATCTTTCCCCGTACGAAAATGCGTTATTGGCAACTGATCTGTAGGATTTCTGACCGCTGGTATCGTTAGTCTGTGATATATTAATACCTGTCAAAAATATAAATAGTAGCGTTAAAATTAAATAATTTAGCTGTTTCATATATTTTATTATTGTTTACTTAATATCTTGTTTTCAAATAATGGGATCTTTGTTTGATTTATCATAATTACAACCCGGTCTTACTATTAACTTTCATCATATATGATTTAATAAAAGAAAAGACTTCGTCCGGTCCTATGCTGTCCATTTTATCTTCATACTTTGTATCTTCCTGAGGAATGAAAATTTTCTTCTTATTTGTGTATGGTGCCCACCGGGATGCCCTTTCGGATAACACAGTTGAATAGAAACCCACTGCGAAAGTCCCCACTGCTGCAGCTATATGTATAGGTCCCGTTGAATTGCTAACAAAAAGCTCAGCCATTTTAATAAGACCGGCAAGCTCTTTCAAGTTCAGGTCCTGAACTATGTATACATTGCTTTTCTCTTGCAATCTGCTAATTATATAGTTTAAATCAGAATCATCTTCTTTTGTTCCTGTTAAAAATATGTTAAATTCACAATCACCATCCTTATGGATAAGGTCAATTAAATTGATAAAATTCTGTTTGCTCCAAACTTTAGCAGAACCCAATGTCACCGGATGTATAATAATAAATCGCTGATCCACCGGTATCCCTGTCACTAAGAGCTTTTTCTTTACGTTTTCCATAATTTCCGGAACAACTGTCAGAGAAATAGCCATATTATCCGGTCTTTTGCAATGTATTTCATTGAGGAGATCGATATTGTATTCTAATTCATGTTTTAAAGAATATTTTCTGTGCTGGTAGTGTCTGATATTGAAAAATAATGAATACCATCTGTATCCGGTCCCAAGTCTATATTTCACCCGGGCTAGATATAATGCCAGAGCTATCTTAAAAGTAGGGTGTACTGCAATAGCAAGATCATATTTATTCTGAATGCAAACCAGCTTAATATCCTTTATACTATCATTTTCTATGGAATGAACTTTGTTTATATTTGGGTAGTTTTCAATTAATTCAGAAATACGTTTATTTACGATAAAATCTAATTGTGCATCCGGGTAAGTATTTTTTAGCACACTAAAAAGAGGTAGAGAAAGGATCACATCACCGATTCTATCTGTTCTGATTAACAATATTTTTTTAAATTTGGGTATTATAGCTTTCAAGTTAGTAACAATTTAACATCTTCATAATAATAAATATATAGTATTACAATTATTTTTTCAATTTAGAAAATGTAAAGATGAAATTTGCGCTCTTATTATTTCTGCTGCTGTTTTTATCTCTAAACTTTACCTGCTTCACAGGTAAAACCGATAATAGAGTGATTTCAGATCAAGAAAAAACTATCCCGGTAGTAACAAAAGATACTAATCAAATTGAACCAATAAAGATGGATTCAGTAATAAATAAATTCCTCGACCTCGAAAAAGATGCTTTTAAGCTTCACTATGATGCAATCGTTATCGATACACATAACGATATCCTTATGCCGATTATGATGGAGGGTGCTGATATAACAAAAGAACAATCGGGAACCCAATCAGACCTTGTCCGATGGAAAAAGGGCGGACTGGATGTGCAGGTATTTTCTATATATGTTCCGGAACATATCAGATCAGGACATTATTCCTATGCTTTAAAGCTAATCGCTGAACTCGAGAAAATCTCAAATTCAAACCCGGAAATGCTTCAACTCGTGTATAACTATGACGACCTGGCAAAGTATCTGAGCGAAGGAAAATTCTGCGGTTTAATGGGAGCCGAAGGCGGAGACATTATAGAAGGGTCATTGGATAAACTCGAAAACATTTATAACCGCGGTGTTAGATATCTAGGACTTACGTGGAATACAAGCAATGCTATAGGGGTTTCGGCAAGGGATGAATCGGAAAGAGGTAAAAAGGGTGGCTTAACAGATTTTGGCAAAGAGCTTGTCAAGAAAATGGACGAACTGGGTATGATGATTGATGTTTCCCACCTTGGAGAAACCGCATTCTGGGATGTAGTCAATACGAGCAAAAATCCAATAATAGCATCACATTCGTGTGTATACAACCTGTGTCCTCATTATAGAAATTTAAAAGATGATCAGATACAAGCTATAGCAAAATCAGGTGGTATAATATGTGTTAATTTTTATGTCAAATTCTTAGACCCTGAAAGTTCGCCGGGAAGAGTACAATCAATTCATGATAAATACAGACTTGCCATGAAACCTATTGAAGAAGAATGCGGCGATGACCTTATCAAATTTAACGAAGAAAGATATAAGTACTTAACCGAAAATACACTTGATGGAGGAACCCCAATTGACAAACTTATTGATCATATAGATTATATAGTAAAATTAGCCGGCATCGATCATGTTGGACTGGGCTCGGATTTTGACGGCGGTATAAATACTCCAAATGAAATATATGATGCCTCCTGTTACCCTATCATAACTAAAAAACTAATTGAAAGAGGATATAAGGAAGACGAGATAAGAAAGATCCTTGGATTGAACTTCTTAAGAGTATTTAAACAAGTTTGCGGGTAATAAATTGAAAATTTCACAATCGAAAATAGATGAAATTGCAACCTCGCTGGATATAGTTGACATAATATCACAGTACACCACGCTAAGGAAAGCAGGGAAAAATTTCATGGGCAGATGCCCCTTTCATGAGGAACGTACACCCTCTTTCAGCGTTTCCCAGGAAAAGGGTGTTTACCATTGTTTCGGATGCGGAAAGAGCGGGAACATGTTCAACTTTATTATGGATATAGATAACGTATCTTTCTACGAAGCGGTGAAGATCCTTGCTGACAGAGCTAACGTCAAAATTGAATTTGACGAAGAGTCTTATGCAGAAGATAAGAACCAGATAGAGTTATTATATGAAATAAACAAAAGAGCAGCAAAGTATTTTCATGATAACCTCAACAGCCATGACGGCATATATGCAAGAGAATACCTTGAAAAGCGTGAGGTCAAAGAAGACACAATAATAAAATTCGGATTGGGTTTTGCATTAAGATATAATGATGCCCTATATAACAAGTTCATCAATGAGTTTAAACGAGAAGACCTGGTTTCATCGGGGCTTATATTAGCCTTAAATTTAAACGAATACCGTGACCGTTTCAGGGGCAGACTTATTTTCCCAGTCATTACAGAATCTTCAAGAGTTGTCGGATTCGGCGCAAGAAGATTGTATGAAGATGATAATCTTGAAGCTAAATACATCAATTCTCCCGAAACCAAGGTATACAATAAAAGCAAGATTCTATTCGGGCTTAATTTTTCTAAAAATGCAATTAAAGAAAAGGGATACGCATTACTTGTCGAAGGATATATGGACCTCATCATGCTCTATCAAAGCGGGATAGAAAATGTAATAGCTTCAAGCGGTACATCATTAACTACTCTGCAGGTGAAAATTCTTTCAAGATATACAGATGAGATAGTGATCGTTTATGATGCTGATACAGCAGGTCAAAGCGCAGCAAGGAGGGGTATAGAACTGGTAATGGAAAACGACATGAAAGCAAGCGTAGTCGTATTACCTCAGGGTGAAGACCCTGATTCATATATAAGAGAATACGGCATTGATAAATTTAAATCGCTTCTTGAAAAGAGAAAATCTTTCATCAATTACCTGGGTGATAAATTCATTCAGGAGAACAGGTTATCAACACCGGACGGAAAAACAGAATTTGTGCGTGAGATCATACAGCTTATAGCAAAATTGAAAGATGGAATTAAGAGGGATTTCTATATTAAAGACATTGCAGAAAGATTTTCAATCTACGAAAGCGTGATCAGACAAGAACTGGAAAGACTGTTAAAATTAAACCGCAGGGGTTTAACGAAGGAAGTTAAAAACTATACATCCGAACCAGAAACAGGACCAAGGGCTGAATTAAACGTTAATAGCACGGAGCTGATGCTGATCCGTCTCCTGACAGATGCTGATACCGAAACCAAAGAATTTCTGATGGATAATCTGGAGATCGACTATATAATAAATCCAGATGTGGTGAAAATAGTGAATTATGTATTCCTGAACATGAATGACCCAAAGAAGATAAATTATGTTGGTTTATTCAACGAATTTGAACAAAAAGGGATCAGAGACATACTTGGAAAAGCGCTGCTAGACGAAAATTACGTGATCCAGGATAAAGATAAGAACCGCATGAATGACGCAAAGCTCGTACTTAATCAATTGAAGCTGAGCAATATAAAGAAAAAAATAGCAGTTCTAGAAAATAATATGAAAGCTGTAAATACTTATTCTCAGGAAGCTCTTGATCTGCAGCCAAAACTTGAAGAGTTAATCAGGGAGAAGATCTCTCTCGAAAATCAATTAAAAAGCAAGAAGGTATAGTACACAGAGACTTGCAAAACAAGTCTCTGTGTACTTCATGATTGAATCTCTATCACTTTTTATTTTTTCCCGGAGTCATCTTTAAATATATTCATGAACTGGCTTATAGTATCTATTGGTAATGGGAATATTATAGTAGAATTCTTCTCTGAAGCTATTTCAGTCAGTGTTTGCAGATATCTCAACTGCAGAGCAACAGGCTGCTGGAATATCACGCCTGCAGCATCAGCCAATTTTTGTGCTGCCTGAAATTCACCTTCTGCATGAATAATTTTTGCTCTTCTTTCGCGTTCTGCTTGTGCCTGTATTGCCATCGCTCTCTGCATCTCAGGCGGCAGGTCGATCTGCTTCACCTCAACATTAGACACTTTAATACCCCAGGGTTCAGTTTGTTCATCGATGATCTGCTGCAGGCGATGATTTATCTTATCACGCTCAGAAAGCAATTCGTCAAGTTCCGATTGACCGAGAATACTGCGCAGGGTTGTTTGTGATATTTGTGAAGTTGCAAACAAGAAATCCTGGACTTCTACGATGGCTTTATCGGGCTGGATAACACGAAAATAGACAACGGCATTTACCTTGATCGAAATATTGTCCTTTGTAACAACATCCTGCGTAGGTACATCCATGACAACTGTTCTAAGACTCACCTTTACCATTTTATCAATGATCGGGAATAATAATATTAATCCCGGACCTTTGGTGCCTATATATCTTCCCAGCCGGAAAATAATACCCCTCTCGTATTCCCTGAGTATTCTTATAGCATTGAAAATTATAATAAGAAAGAAAATGAATAAGAAAAAGAACAATGTAACAATTACTGCTTCCATAAATTACTCCTTCAGTTAATTTTATTAAAAACGGATATTAGAATTAAACTCTGCTTATGATCAATTTCAAATTACTGACAGCAACAACTTTTACTTTGCTGCCCGGTTCATATTTATTATCTGAAGATACTTCACATTCCGCATTCCATAGCTCTCCATGGAGTTTTACTATACCAGGATTATTAGCGTAAATCTCATCTATAACCTCCCCTATTTCACCTACAAGACCCTGTGAGCCAGTGACAACTTTCCGCTTATGTGCTTTTACTACTAGAACGATCAAGAGAATAAATAAAAGTGAGACTACAAATACTGTTGTAAAAATAACTGCCATAGATAATTTAACTCCTTCCAAACTTGAACTTGTATCTATCAGCATAAAAGAACCTAATAACAGCGAGATCACACCGCCCACAGTAAGCAACCCATGACTTATAATTTTGATCTCGGCAATAAATAAAATAATGGCTAAAAGGATCAATGCCATTCCTGCATAATTAATCGGTAAAGTATGAAGTCCATAAAGACCAAGTACAAGGCAAATCACTCCAACCACACCAGGCAGTATGCCTCCCGGATGATAAAATTCGAGAATGATACCCCATATTCCCAGCATCATCAAAATATATCCAATATTCGGATCACTGATAACACCGAGAAATTGCAGAAACCATGGCATTTCAAAATCAACTATCTGGGCATTCTTCGTATTGAGTATTACTTTCCCTTTAGCTGTCTCAACTTCCCTTCCGTCAACTTTTTGCAGAAGCTCATTCGTGTTAACAGCTATAAGATCTATTACTTTTTGCTTCAAGGCTTCATTTTCTGAGATTGAAACACTTTTTCTGACTGCGTCTTCAGCCCATTGTACGTTTCTATTCCTCTTCTCACTTATCGAACGGATAAATGCAGCCGCATCATTGGTAGCTTTTTCACTCATAACTGTATCCATTTGTCCTTCCAGAGTTACCGGATGAGAAGCACCAATGTTTGTTCCCGGAGCCATTACCGCTATATTAGACGCCAGGGCTATAAAAACCCCTGCTGAAGCGCATTGTGAACCGCTGGGCGAGACATATACGATTACTGGTATATCGGAGGTTAAAAGGTCGGTTACTATGTATCTGGTGGATTTTAGGAGTCCCCCGGGCGTATTTAGCTCAATTATGAGGCATACAGCGTTTTTTGATAAAGCTTCCTGTAATCCCTTGTGGATATAATCAGATGTTGCAGGATTGATTGAACCGTCGATTTTGATCCTGTACACTATTGGGTTTGGTTGAATGGAATTTTCAATAGCCGAAATGGTGTTTTGAATAAAAAAGAATAGGATTGGAAGAACTGCTAAGATTATGAATATTTTCAATTTTCGGTGCATTCCGTTGCCGTTTGATTGAAAGTAAAATAATCAAAAAAAATATCAATGTCTCTATATCTAGGTTACCCCTGTCCGGATTATATTATTATTAAATAATAAAATATTACTATTGAATTATATATTCAAATTATATATATTTGAGTTAAATATTTAGGCTCATCATATACTACCCATTATTTAATCAAAAATTTTGAAAAAATAAATTTTTATACTTACCAAAATAAATTAACATTAATTAAGCTTCCATAAGCACTGAAAAGTGCTAAACGGAGCATACCGAAAGGATAAATCTCATCTATGGATATCGGAGAACTAAAATCTAAAAAAATCGCAGAATTATATACAATTGCCAAAAACCTTAAAATAACAGGATACAGTGATTTAAGGAAGCAGGAATTGATATATAAAATACTCGAAACACAAACCGAAAAGGACGGCGTAGCCTTCGGAAAAGGTGTTCTCGACGTGTTACCGGACGGTTACGGGTTCCTAAGATCTGCTGATTATAATTATTTATCTTCTCCTGACGATGTTTATGTCTCACCTTCGCAGATCAAAAAATTCGCTTTGAGAACTGGCGATACTGTCAGCGGGCAGGTACGGCCTCCGAAGGAAGGAGAGAGATTTTTTGCTCTTCTGCGTGTAGAGCAGGTGAATGGAAACGATCCAGATACCATCAGGGAAAGAACATTATTCGATAATTTAACGCCATTATATGCTAATGAGAGGCTCAACCTTGAAAGCGTCCCCGCTGAATACGCCACAAGGATAATGAACATGTTTATGCCGATAGGCAAAGGAAACAGGGGTATGATTGTTTCACCTCCTAAAGCGGGTAAAACAATTCTTCTTCAGCAGATTGCCAATAGTATATCAAGAAACCATCCCGAAGTCGAGCTGATAGTGCTTCTAATAGATGAGCGTCCTGAAGAGGTAACGGATATGGAGCGTTCGGTAAAAGCTGAAGTGATAAGCTCCACTTTCGACGAGCCGCCCGAGCGGCACGTTCAGGTTTCTGATATCGTTTTAGAAAAGGCAAAAAGACTGACTGAAGCGAAAAAGGATGTTGTTATCCTTCTTGATAGTATAACCCGTCTCGCACGTGCCCACAATACTGTAGTCCCCCACAGCGGAAAGATACTTTCCGGCGGTGTCGATGCAAATGCTTTGCACAGACCAAAGCGATTCTTCGGAGCTGCAAGGAACATTGAAGAAGGCGGAAGTCTTACTATCATAGCAACCGCACTTATCGAAACCGGCAGCAGGATGGATGAAGTGATCTTTGAAGAATTCAAAGGAACAGGTAATATGGAAATTGTGCTGGACAGAAAATTGAGCGATAGGAGAATATTCCCGGCCATAGACCTGAATAAATCGGGTACACGTAAAGAAGAGCTTCTGCTAACCGAAGAAGAACTTAACAAGATATGGCTCCTCAGAAAGATACTTAGTGAGTTCACTGCCGTAGAAGCCATGGAATTTCTCCTCGAAAAACTCAAAGGTACTAAAAATAATAAAGAATTTTTAAAGGCGATGAATACTTAAGTAATGTAAGATAAGACATTAAGATTCCGCACTTATATTTTGTGACATTATGAAAAAAGAGATTATTATCAATTCCACATCGAATGAGAACAGGATAGCAATAACAGAAGACGGAAAACTTTCCGAATTATTTTTTGAGAATCCGCAGTACGAAAGGATAATCGGTGATATATATTTAGGCCGAATTGCCAAGGTAATCCCCGGAATAAAAGCAGCATTTATAGATCTGGGATTTAAACAAGATGCATTTCTGCATTTTTCCGATGTTAGTGAACAAGCAGAAGATTTTAAAGCATTATTAGGCGATATAGATTCAGACCTTGATGATGAAGAAGATGAAGAAGACAGGACACAACAGAACGTTTCTACAGCAGTACAAACCCGCCGAAGAACCGACCTCCCAAAACTCGAACGTGATCAGAGTATTATTGTACAGATAACCAAAGAACCTGTAGGCAATAAAGGGGTAAGAGTTACTTCAAAAATAGCAATACCGGGACGATTTTTGGTCCTCTTACCGTTTGAGAACAAAGTTAATGCTTCAAAACAGATCCAAAACCTGCGTGAAAAGAGACGGTTAAAAAACATCGTAAAAGATTACAAACGGGAACACGGAGCGGAATTTGGCGCAATTATCCGTACTGTAGCCGAAAATCAGGAAGAAACATCAATCAGAGAGGACATTGAGAACCTCCTTAGCATCTGGCGTGGAATTGAAAGACACGTAAAAGCTGAAAAACCCCCTGCCCTTGTATACAAGGACCTCTCTATGACATCAAGTGTAATGAGAGATTTGTTCAGAGATGATGTTGTTAAGGTGATAACAGATTCCAGGAAACTTTTTAAAGAAATTACGTCATACTTGAAAGTAAGTTCACCGGAGCTGGTAGAGAAAGTCGAGCTGTATAAAGATCCTACGCCAATTTTCGATCTTTACGGTGTTGAAAAAGAAATTCAGCTTACCTTAAATAAAAAAGTAAATCTCAAGAGCGGCGGCTATATATTTATCGAACATACCGAAGCAATGGTTGTGATAGATGTGAACAGCGGAAAATATGCTCGAAGTAAAGATCAAGAGATAAATTCGCTAAAAACTAACCTTGAAGCTTCACGAGAAATAGTCAGGCAGATAAGGCTGCGCGACCTCGGGGGCATAATAGTCATAGATTTTATAGATGTGTACGATGATAGGAATAAAAAGAAGATATATGATGAACTAAAAAAGGAGTTCAGGAAAGACCGGGCTAAGGTCACAGTATTACCGATGTCTGAATTTGGTCTGGTCCAGATTACAAGGCAGAGAGTAAGGCAAAGTATTATCCACTCGATCTCTGAAACTTGCCCTGTATGCGGCGGAACAGGAATTGTCGAATCTTCTACAAATATAATCACACGCATCGAAAGATGGATCAAGCGTTACAAATCACAACCGGGTAAATCATCGGGAGGAAAGCTAATATTAAAAGTTAACCCTCAGGTATACAGTCATCTCAAAGAAGGAACCATAAGCCATATCACGCGGATATCATTCAAATATCTCATCCGTATTAAGCTCATCGAAGATAACACCCTGGCACAGCAGGATTTCCGATTTATTTCATCAAAAAACGAACAAGACATAACAGGGAACTTTTCACAATAGATTGAGGCTAAAAACTGAAATACTCGTTATTGGAAGCGGAATAGCCGGACTTTCATTTGCATTAAAAGCTTCTAAGTACGCTAAAGTCCTTATTATAACAAAAAAAGAAAAGGCAGAATCTAACACCAACTATGCACAGGGTGGAATAGCAACGGTTATCGGCAAGAATGACAATTTCGATCTTCATATCAAAGATACGCTTGAAAGCGGAGCGGGTCTTTGCCATGTGGATGCAGTAAAAGAAATTGTGCTTGACGGTCCGAGACTAATCCAGGAGCTTATTGAACTTGGAACAGAGTTCTCCAAACATAATGGTGAACTTGACCTGGGAAGAGAAGGGGGTCATTCACGAAACAGAATAGTCCATTCTAAAGACCTAACAGGCAAAGAAATCGAACGCGCATTACTCCACCGTGTAAGTATAAATAAAAATATTAGGCTCCTCGAACATCATACAGCTGTTGAATTAATAACAGAACATCATTTCATTTCTAAGAGAAGAGTCAATTCGAAAGAGGTCAGTTGTTACGGAGCGTATGTATTCGATGAGATTAAGAAGAAAATAATTACAATAATCTCTAACATAACTGTAATCTGTTCAGGTGGTATTGGCCAGGTATATCTTCATACAACAAACCCCGAAATCGCAAGCGGTGATGGTATTGCAATGGCATATAGGAGCGGCTGCAAAATAGCTAATATGGAATTCATTCAGTTCCATCCCACAAGCCTTTATGAACAAGACGGTGAACGCAAATCGCAGGCATTTTTGATATCAGAAGCTTTGCGGGGTGCCGGAGCTATACTTAGAACCAAAGACGGAAAAACTTTTATGCGGAGATATGATTCCAGGGCTGAACTGGCTCCAAGAGATATCGTAGCCAGAGCAATCGATAAGGAGATGAAAAAACGAGGTGATACCTGTGTCTATCTTGATATTACGAACCTAAGCGAAAAAACCTTAAAACAGGAGTTTCCGCATATATACAATAAATGTATGGAGCTTGGGATAAATATCTCAAAAGATCTCATTCCCGTGGTACCTGCTGCACATTATTCCTGCGGGGGTATCCTCACAAACCTGAACGGAAGAACCTCCTTAAAAAACCTGTATTCACTCGGAGAATCAGCCATGACCGGAGTCCACGGAGCGAACCGCCTTGCATCAAATTCACTTCTTGAAGCACTGGTGTTTGCTGATAAAGCCGGAATCGACTGTGAAAAGTACTTTTTTGAGAAAATAAATAGAAAAATTAAGGAAGCTGATTTCATCCCTGATTGGGATGAAAGCGGTACTGATAACTCTGAAGAATGGGTAATAATATCACAGAATAAAAATGAGATAAAACAGACAATGTCCAATTATGTAGGTATTGTTCGATCAAACCTCAGATTAAATATGGCATTAAGAAGAATTACAATGATAAAGAAGGAAATAGAAAATTTTTATAAAAAAACAAAAGTAAATCGTGAACTCATTGAACTAAGGAATATTGCCTTAATCGCAGAGCTAATCATAAAATCAGCCATATGGAGAAAAGAATCGCGTGGACTGCATTATAATACCGATTATCCTCACACAAGCGATAAATATCTTAAAGATACTATTGTTTCTCAAACACCCTAAATGAAAGCGTCTAACAAACTTGTACAACCCGATAAGTTAACTTATAAACATAAGATAGGGCTCTTATTCGTTACATTAAGTTCATTAATGCTCGAGTTCACAATGATCAGAGTATTATCGATTTCCTTGTGGTATCACTTCGCATTCATGATAATAAGCATAGCTCTGCTTGGTTTCGGAATAAGCGGAGTAACAATAGTAATTTCTGACAGGATCAACAAAGCTGATCTCAACAGGTTTCTCACGATCGTATCTATGATCTACAGCTGCTCGATTTTAGTATCCTTTGCCATTATCAATCAAATACCTTTCGATCCATTCAGCCTGCTGGTAGAACCCATACAATTTTTATATTTACCTTTATATTATATCCTTATCGTTATCCCGTTCTTTTTTGCCGGACTTCTTGTAGGGCAGTTATTCACAAGATTTAAAAATGATATAAGAAAGTTGTATTTCTTTGATCTTTTCGGGGCGGGGATTAGCTGTTTCGTGTTTATAATCATACTACCTATATTTGGAGGTTCAGGAGGAATAATAATGGCCTCTCTGATAGCTGCTTTATCAGCGGTCATATTTTCATTTGAGAAAAATAAATATGGAACCATAGGGTTGATTGGCAGCATTATCCTTATTGTCACAAACTGTTTTTTCCTGTCTGACCCAGACGATGTGCTTCCTATAAGTATTTCGCCTAATAAATTCTATGGCAGTTATATGCAGGAAAATCCTAAACTGAAATTGCTAACAAAATGGAACTCATTTTCAAGGGTAGACGTGATGAAAGATGAAGACCCTCCTATCGATGCATACCCTGTCTATACTGCGATCATTGATGCGGGCAATTCAACAACAAATATACCTAACGTTCCCGCAAAGAACGATTCACTCCCTCCTCCTATGGATGCATCCAACCTTGCTATGATACTTAAAAATGACAGTGCGAATGTATTTATAATAGGTTCCGGCGGAGGAGGCGAAATAGTTTCAGCTTTATCACATCATGCTAAATCTATAACGGCAGTAGAGATAAACGGCATTTTGAATGATTTGATAAAAAAAGACTTTGCTAACGGCTGGACTACAGGAATTGCTAAAAATAAAAAAGTAAGTATTATCACAGATGATGCAAGGAGTTATTTAAGAGGAAAAAGATTGAAATTCGACGTCATAATTAGTGCCCATACGATATCAGCTTCAGCTACAGCAAGCGGTGCAATGAGCCTTGTCGAAAACTATATTATGACCGAAGAAGCTATTAAAGATTATTTGCAGCATTTAAAACTCGATGGTATTTTATACGTAAGCCGTCCCGAGACACAGATACCCCGCCTGCTAACCACCATTAAAATTGCTTACCAGGAAATGTCAGGTGTAGATTCTAAAAATAATTTCTTTATATTTAAAAGACCCCCTTCAGAGTTTGAAAAAGACATGAGTTTTTTAAGCGGTATTGTATATAAAAAGGATGGTTTCAGTGAATTTGATATTCAACTCCTGAAAACACAGGCTGCCTTGCTAAATTTAGATGTTGTTTTCGACCCGGTTTCCAAACAGGATGGAATATATAAAGATCTTATTGAAAGCGATAACATCTATGAGACTGTGAAAAAGTACCCGATAAACTTGCTTCCTGCTACTGATGATAAACCTTATTTTGAGCATCAAACCAAATTTTCTGATCTAAATCTAACGAATATTGGAGAATCTTTCTCTCAAACAGACAGAGCAGTCTTATCTATGGTTCAAAAACCTGTAGCAGAATCAACTTTAGTAGCAATATTAGTCCAAGCTGCTGTAATAGCCCTAATCTTGATTTTTTTACCTTTTTATTTAAAATATAGAAAAAAACCTGAGTATAGAAATTTTAAAAAAGGCAAATATATTACATATTTTTCACTTTTAGGACTTGGGTATATTATGATTGAAATCTGTCTTATCCAAAAATTTACTTTATTTTTGGGACAACCTGTTTATACACTTCTGACTGTTATTTCTACAATGTTGATATTCTCAGGACTAGGAAGTATGGCTTCCAATAAATTGATTAAGTTACTTAAAAATAATATAGTTATAATATTTAGTATAATATCAATTCTATGCTTGCTGATTGGAATTTTTAACCCAATATTATTTAATTTATTTGTCAGAGCGGATATTACGTGGAGAGTTATTATATCAATAATTATTATTTCGCCTCTTGCGTTTTTTATGGGTATACCTTTTCCTTATGGTTTTGGTAAATTACCCGCGATCAGAGAAGATTCTCGTTT
Source organism: Ignavibacteria bacterium (assembly GCA_049516635.1). Classification (GTDB taxonomy): domain Bacteria; phylum Bacteroidota; class Ignavibacteria; order Tepidaquicellales; family OLB5; genus JBEKSX01. Next base: position 32,388 of record JBEKSX010000012.1, read on the forward strand.
TCTGACAGCTTATTGTTGGGGTGTAAATGGCTTTTTCTCTGTTATTGGAAGTATTTTCGTAGTAATCCTATCTATGACATTAGGGTTCAGGATAGTGTTCATTATTTCAGCATTGATCTATCTCGGAGCAATGTTGTTGGTAAGAAATTTCAGAACTGCAGCTTCGACCTAAAATGGTATTAAATATCTCTTTTAAAATTATTTATAATTAACCTTCTTTTTCGTCTTCCTGACTTTCAAGCTCCTTTCGGACCATCATTATCTCCTCCAGATACCCAGCTATTTTTAATATTTGTTTCGTAATGAACATTTCATCTTTATCTTCGGGTAACTTACTCATTTTTTCAACAAATTGGGCAACTGTGATATCGAGATCATCGCTCAAATCCTTCGGCATCGCAATTTTGAAAGTTGCTTCAAGGCTAACTACAGAGAGAAGAAAATCAATATAATCAAAATTTTCCCCAACCAGATCTGATAATTTAGTCTCGGGTGTATACTTTTCTTTATGACCGGACAACAAGTCCAGTATAGAGAGATAAGTTTTCAGCATGTTATCCAGTTTTTCTTCCATAAGATGATATTATCTGCTCAAATTTCTTTATTCAATTCTCGAAATATCAACCCCTAAACTTCTCAGTTTCTCATCTATGTTCTCGTATCCCCTATCAATATAATGAGCACCATTCACAATACTTTCACCATGTGCCAGGATGGCTGCAACAAGATAGGAAAATCCCGCTCTGATATCAGGGACTGTTATCTCAGAGGCTTTTAATTTAGAAGGTCCCTTCACAACAGCACTGTGTGAATAATTTGTGTTGGCGAACCTGCATACGGAACCTCCCAGACAGATATTGTACAATTCTATATCGGCACCCATCTTTTTCAGCTCTGTAATATACCCGAACCTGTTTTCATAAACTGTTTCATGTATTATAGAAACACCCTTAGCCTGTGTAAGTAATATTAAGAAAGGAGGCTGCCAGTCAGTCATAAAACCCGGGTGTACATTAGTTTCCACGATCAAAGGTTTAAGATTATCTTTATAACAAAACTTTATACCGCCATCAATTATCTCATAATCAGCTCCAATCAAGCGAATAGAATTCAGAAAACTGATCATATCGATCTGTCTAGCACCTTCTATCAAGATACTCCCTTTAGAGGCAATTGCAGCACAGGCAAGAGATGCTGCTTCAAGTCTATCCGGTAATACCCTGTGATGCGCAGATCTGAGCTTCTCAACTCCTTTAATAACGATCCTACGGTCAGTCAATACATCGATAACTGCACCCATTTTTTGCAGGAATAATATCATATCAATAACTTCAGGTTCAACTGCAGCATTGTTCAGATATGTAGTGCCTTCAGCCAGAGCAGCAGCAATGATAATGTTTTCTGTTGCTCCTACTGAAGGATAAGGCAGCGTAATATTAGCACCCTGAAGTGATTTAGCTTTTAATTCATAGAACTTATCATATTCTTTAACTTCAGCACCAAGTTTCTCAAGGGCATTCAAATGAAAGTCGATCGGCCTCTTCCCGATTTTGTCACCGCCCAATTTAGGAATCTTAGCCTCACCGGTCCTATTTAGCAAGGGACCCACCGTAAGTATACCTATTCTATTTACAAGGCCAAGGTTCTCCGAAAAAGAAGTGTGCTTAATGGATTTTGTTGTTAATTCAACTTCATCGGATGAGAATTTCTCAAATTTTGTACCAAGGGATTCGCATATCTCCCGGGTAACTATCATTTCAATAGTTCGGCAGGGACAATTGCTAATATAGATCGGTTCATCAGTAAGCAAGGATGCAACAAAGAGTTTAGAAGCAGAATTTTTCGCACCGCTTAAGCGTACTGTCCCATTGAGGGGTTTTCCACCCCTGACAAGAAATTTAGAAATGTTATTTTTCAATTTGAGGTCTAACCCTTCCAATAGCCCATTGCACCGTACTTCTTAATTCTCAAGTCAAGAAATTTGGACGGGTCAATTTTTTCCAAAGACTTCAATTCTTCTATTATAGCTTGCTTTAGAATAGAGGCAGCTTCCTTATGATTTCTATGAGCTCCTCCCTCAGGTTCCGGAATGATTCTATCAATAATTTTAAGTTCGATCAGATCATGAGCAGTAAGTTTAAGAGCATCTGCTGCTTGTTCTTTAAAATCCCAGCTCCTCCATAAAATTGATGAACATGATTCAGGCGATATTACCGAATACCAGCAATATTCTAACATCAATATCCTATCCCCTACACCTATACCGAAGGCTCCTCCGGAGGCACCTTCTCCAATAATACATACCACTATTGGAACTTTAAGTCTGCACATTTCCTGGATATTCCTTGCAATCGCTTCTGCCTGTCCCCTTTCTTCGGCATCAATACCCGGGTTAGCTCCCGGGGTATCGATTAATGTGATCACAGGTCTATTAAATTTTTCAGCAAGTCTCATTAATCTTAAAGCCTTCCTGTAACCATGGGGGTTCATCATGCCAAAATTCCTGTAAATATTAGATTTAGTATCTCTCCCCTTTTGTTGACCTATGATCATTACCGGTTTGCCATCAAAGAAGGCGAAGCCACCAACCACTGCTTTATCATCACCGAATGCTCTGTCACCGTGTAATTCTGTAAAATTCTCCGTCATGAGATAAATGTAATCAAGACTATATGGACGTTCCGGGTGACGGGCTATCTGAACAATTTGCCAGCGGGTGAGATTTTTGTAAATGGATGTCCTTAATTCATTCACTTTTTTTTCAAGTTTATTAATTTCATTTGAAATATCAAGGCTATCCGAATACTTCCTCATTTCCTCGATCTTTTGTTCAAGGTCTAGAATGGGTTTTTCAAATTCTAGTACATTTCTGCTCATAATTGAAAAATCTTTCTTCTGAATATAAAAAGCGTTATAGTTTTAATGATAATTTCAATATCTAATGCAAGAGACTGGTGTTTGGCATAATAATAATTAAAATATTCAATTTCGTCCTGCGTGAGGTGTTTATAATAATTTATCTGGACCAACCCTGTTAATCCTTTCTTGCCTAAATAGTGTGCTTCTGAAGTTGTATCATCCCATATTGCTTTGCCGACAAAGCTGAGTTCACCCTTTACTACAGAGGGAATAAGCAATATCTTATTTAAAAATTTGAGCTTTTCCTTATCTATTTTAAATAATTTAAGATACAGGTAAATCAATGGGAAAATAGACAAGAGACAGAATGATCCAAATAAAATATCGAACGAACGTTTCACCAATATATTGAATTTCTTATTTATATTGTATTCAATTTGCATTAAATATATCTCATCAATTTTATCAAGTGCGGATTTACCAAGTAACATTTCATTATCACTCGAGAGTATCTTAAACATTACATTACTATTTCTAAAATCCCACATTACATCCAATATCTGCTGGTTTGATAGTGCATTTTTTGCAAAAATGATATTCTTAACTTTTTTTGCTGTTATTAGATCCTTTAAATTATTCAGATTCCCGATATACCCGTTAGAAAGACTGTCATCAACTGCAATGAACCCGAGTATATTATATTCTGAATCAACGCGAATTTTTAATTTATTCAGAAATTTTTCGGACTCTGCATTTCTTCCTATTATAAGAGTATTACCTGCATTATAAAATATATTCTTCTGTTTGGAAACGATCACTAATCGATTAACAATGCGCCACAGAATCATAAGCAGGAATGAGTAAAAAGTAGCTCTAAGAACTACAACTCTTGAAAATGCAAACTCGTTGAAAAAATACGTAAAGGAGGAATTTATGAAAAAACCTATCAGGATACCATTTAATGGCCTGACAAGCGATAAAATATTATTCCTTTTATAACTACCGTTCATCGCTAATGAGATCATCCATACCAGAGAGTAAATAATAATAACAAATTGATAAGCTTCAAGTGGAAATGACTCAAATCTCAGTTTAATAGAAATGAGCATTGCTGTTATCAGCATAGAAAGGTCTAAAAGGGCAGGATAAAAATTCTTTAAAAACCTCAGAAAATATGATATCGAAGCGCTGTAGAATATAGTTAACCTGATTATAAAATTCATCAAAGTAAATTTCTTTTTCAGGTTTTTCCGAACAAAAATACCCATCGCTCCATAGAAATTGTTCACATATGAGATGCTGCTCTTACGTGTGCTTTCACCCTTAAAGTGGATCACACTGGTACCGGAATAATAATATATTTTATAACCAGCCTGTTTAATTCTGAAACAAATATCCAGATCTTCTCCGTACATGAAATAATCCTCATCAAAACCCTTCACCTGATCAAAAATATCTTTTCTCATCAGCATGAATGCGCCGCAAATTGAATCGACTTCATAAGTTTGATTCTCGTCAAGATAAGTTAAATTATATTTCCCGAATATTCCGTTATTAGGAAATATTTTGCTTAATCCCAGCATCCTGTATACAGCAACCGAAGGAGTTGGGAAACTCCTCCTGCACGCCATGTCGAGTTTACCGTTTGGCATTATTAATTTACATGACAACGCACCCATGCCCGGATTTATCTTATAAAAATCCAAAGTTTTTTCTATTGTATCTTCCTGAAGCACGGTATCAGGATTTAAAATCAATAAATACTTTCCCTTTGCTTCTCTGGCACCGATATTATTTGCTTTTCCAAAACCTAAATTTATTTTATTCTCAATTATTTTTATGCAGGAGTTATCGCTAAACTTTTTTTTAAGATGAGCAACAGAACCATCATAAGAATTGTTATCTACAATAATAATCTCGAATTGAAGATTCTTAACGGAAGAAAAGATCGAGTTAACACAGTTCTCGAGAAGGTCTTTTACATTGTAATTGACTATTATTATAGATAGATCTATCAATTTAGTTATAACCTATTAAAAAGTGACATGAACCTTAATTTCCATACCATAAATGCTGCCTCGTAAACTATTTTTTTGGACATTTTAGAAATACCGGCACGACGGTCTACAAATACAATTGGTATCTCTTTCAATCTGAACCCATGTTTCCACATCCTGTATTTCATTTCTATTTGAAAAGAATAACCGTTGGATTTTATCGAATCCAGATGAATCTCTTTTAAAGAACTTACTCTGTAACACATAAATCCCGCTGTCACATCATTGACAGGCAGGAATGTAATTATACGGGTATAAATACTAGCTCCCAAACTTATGATCAACCTGCTCAAAGGCCAGTTTACTACAGCGATTCCATCTAGATATCTAGAACCAATTATAAGATCATGCTTTTCTATTATTTTTAAAAACTCGGGAATAGACTTGGGATCGTGTGAAAAATCTGCATCCATCTCAAACACATAATCGTAATTATTATTAATAGCATAATGAAAACCCAATAAATAAGCCGTACCCAGACCTAACTTCTTTTCTCTATCTATAACATGTACGCTAGAAATGTTCATATTTTTCACAAGGGCAGATGTACCGTCGGCAGAGTTATCATCTATAACCAATATTTCAATAACTACATTTTCAATAGATAAAGAAAGAATCTCCCTAATGAGTTTAACTATATTATCCGCTTCATTGTAAGTGGGTATAACAATTAGAGCTTTCTTCATCTTTCAATTAGTGAATGAAATTTATTACCTTTTCTGTTATGTAATCAATCTGCTCATCGGTCAATTCGGTATGCATCGGCAGTGAAATAATATCCTTTGAGATCTTTTCAGAAATAGGAAAATCCCCTTCTTTGTAGTGATACCTGTATGCATTCTGCAAGTGCAACGGCACCGGGTAGTAGATCATGGAAGGAATTCCATTTTCTTTTAAGAAAAGCTGCAGTTCATCCCTTTTATTTACGCGAATAGAATACTGATGGAATATATGTTTGACGTGCTGCGGAACATAAGGAGTTACTACATTCCCATCCAGCCTGAGGTTATACTTTTTCGATGCTTGTATTCTCGCTTCTCCAAATTCATCTATATATTTCAGTTTAACATCAAGAATAGCAGCCTGAATGCTGTCAAGCCTGCTGTTTACTCCAAGTATTTCGTGATAATATTTCTTCTTAGAACCGTGAGCTGACACCATCCTTATTTTATTAGCAAGTTCTTCATTATCTGTGGTAAGCATTCCGCCGTCACCGTATGCACCTAAGTTTTTACTCGGGAAAAAACTAAGGCAGCCAATATCACCTATCGTAGAGACCATTTTATTTCTATATATTGCACCGAATGACTGTGCAGCATCCTCGATTACTTTCAAATTGTATTCTTTAGCTATCTCCTTGATTTTATCCATTTCAGCCGGTTGTCCATATAAGTGCACCGGAATAATAGCTTTCGTTCTGGGAGTGATCTTAGATTTGATTTTATTTGCATCGATATTATAGGTTCGTTCATCTATGTCTACATATATTGGAATCGCTCCCAGCAAGGCTATGGTTTCAGTTGTGGCCACAAATGTAAAAGGAGTAGTAATAATTTCATCGCCCTGCCCTATTCCAAGCGCCATCATTGCAATCTGCAGCGCATCTGTTCCCGAAGCACAGCCAATCGCAAACTTACATCCCATGTAATTTTTTATATGCTCTTCGAATGAATGAACAGCTTCACCCTGTATAAACTGCGTGGAATCTATTACTTTCTGGATAGCTGAATCAATTTCAGGTTTGATTTTCAAATACTGATTCTTCAAATCCACCATCTGTATCTTCAGGTTGCTCATTGAATTAATGACCTTTCATTAAAAGAATAACTAGTATGGTATTTATTATAATTTTAAAATCAAGTTTTAATGACATATTTTCGATATAGTAAAAATCGTATTGCAGTTTAACCTTTACATCATTCAAAGAATAATCATATTTGTGTTTAATCTGAGCCCACCCTGTTATTCCAGGTTTTATGCTCAATCGCTTATAATAGTACGGGATCTCTTTTTTAAGGATTTCTACAAAATGAGGCCTCTCGGGTCTGGGACCTACAAGGCTCATCTCGTTCTTTATTACATTAATTAGCTGCGGGATTTCGTCAATATAAACTTTTCTTAGCACTTTGCCAATAGTTGTAATTCTGGGATCGGATTCTCCAGCCCATTCCGGTCCGTATTCTTCTGCGCTTTGATACATTGAGCGAAACTTATACATCGTAAATAATTTTTCATTCTTTCCAACCCTAATCTGCTTATAAAATATATCCCCCTTTGAAGTTATTTTAATAAGTAACGCTACCAGGACCCAGAACGGCAATAACAGAAGTAGTATGGTGAAGGATAAAAATATATCGATAAAACGCTTAATTAGTTTTGAA
>JBEKSX010000013.1:0-39315 GCA_049516635.1 Ignavibacteria bacterium
ACTAATAGCAGGGGGCATATTTACTATTGCCGGTGGGACTAGTGTTCATAGTATTGCAAAGTGGAATGGAAGTACATGGTCGCCTGTGGGCACCGGCATGAATAGTTTTGTAGGAGCATTAACAGTTTATAACAATGTGCTGATAGCAGGAGGTTCGTTTGATACTGCTGGTGGAGTTAATTTGAATCGTATAGCAGGGTGGAATGGCAGTTACTGGGCTTCTTTGGGAAGTGGATTAGATAGTTCTGTGTATGCTTTAACGGTTTACAATAATGACATAATTGCGGGTGGTTGGTTTGATACAGCAGGAGGGATTTATGCAAAACGAATTGCAAGGTGGAATGGTAATATAGGGATTAGGAAACTTAGTGAGGAGCTACCCCATGAATTTTTACTCTCTCAGAACTATCCCAACCCCTTCAACCCGTCAACAAAGATAAAGTTTGACATTTCCCCGATTCCCCTCTCGAGAGGGGTGGACGCCGAAGGCGGACGGGGTGTGTCAGTGAGGTTAACCATCTACGACCTCCTCGGCCGTGAAGTTACAACGCTCGTCAACCAGCCCCTACAGCCCGGCACATATGAGGTGGAATGGGATGGCACAAATTATCCGAGCGGGGTGTATTTTTATAGGTTGACAGCTGGAAACTATTCGGATACCAAAAAATTGGTTCTACTGAAGTGATCTCGTGCTAAATATGAAAAAAGTGAGGGGTCCATGTCATCTTGTATTTATTTCATGAGAAGTTGCAATTTTGATCTTGCTTCATAACCCCCCTGTCCTGCGGACTTCCCCGCTCCTCCAAAGGCGGATCTTCGACTTTAATAAAAGGGGGGATTAAGGGGGGTTTTGGTAAAGAGCGGTGTATTCAAATAGAATGATATTTGTTAAAATAACAATTCCTCCATCTAAATTTAATGGGACAACTTCTTTCTAATCCTTTAATCCAGCGTAATCTGTGGTTCTAACCCCTGATATTCACAGCTATACCCACCTTTTTACCTTGATTTCTGCAGATTAATATATTATATTTATATTTGCAGATTTTATGCTCGTCTCCCCTTTACGAAAGGGGAGATTTAGAGGGGTTCTGAATTGGATTCCTGCCGGAGTTTACCCCGTGCATTATGCGGGGCAGGAATGACATCGGGATACAGGGGGTAACTAAGTTACCCTAACTTAAATTTCAGAAATGTGCCGATTCCTGTGTATTTTAACAATATTTTGGGCTAGGGGGTAACTTAAGTTACCCAGGGGGTACCCTTAATAATCAATTATCAATTTTCAATGAAAAATGAATTATATTTTTCTCCCCTTAGCAGCTTGCCCGTCCGAAGGCGGGAAAGGGGAGATACGGCAGAGCCGAGAGGGGTTCAATACTGAATTCCTGCTTTCGTAGGAATGACACTCTCTCATTATTTAGTAGTCACTACTTAAATGCCCAAAAAATGGCGATTCTGAGCTTCCTTATTACTTGTGATTACTTAAGTAATGGGGGGGGGTAGGAAATTAAAAGTGAAAAATTGAAAGTTCAAAATTTCTAATAATTTGTAAATTTTTATACTTTAAAAACCTTATAAACTTTATAAACCTGACAAACCTTATGAACCTGATGAACCGGCGGGTTTTTCCTATTTTCTATCTTGTTCAAAAAGTATTTTCGTAGTTCATATGGATGAATTTATTATAAAAGATAATTCTAAAAGCAATTTACTGATAATTTCTCTATCGCTTGTCCATTTATTACTTGGACTCGATATCAATATCGTTTCCATCTCTCTCCCGGCACTTGCGGAACACTTTAAGGTCAGTCCCGGCTCCGCTTCGGGGATCGTGTGGATATATTTTCTCGTTCTTACCTGTTTCCTTCCTGCATTCGGGAAGCTGGGTGATATAAAAGGATTCAGGTATATTTATCTTATCGGTATAGGCGTATTTACCATAGGTTCGCTTCTGTGCGGGTTATCATTTTCGTTCATCTCGATAATAATATTCCGCATCATCGAAGCTCTCGGAGCGGCGGTATTGTTTGCTTTAACTCCCGCGATAATTTCTACCTATCTTCCCGAAAACATCAGGGGGAAAGCGTTCGGCATCAATTATACTTTCGTTGCTCTCGGAGGCGTGATTGGACGAACTCTCAGCGGTTACCTTATCGAATCGTACGGGTGGAATTCTATCTTCTTCATCAATATCCCGGTTGGAATTATTGCACTGCTGTTATGCATGAGATTGATTCCCGTGAAACAGCCGGAACCGGTATCGAAGGAATTCGATCTGTCAGGTTCTATTATTATTTTTCTTGCATTGTTCTTATTCCTGTTTGGTGTAAACAGGGGAACACAGGTCCCATGGTTTTCGGCAGAAATATTGATCTCAATCTTAGCTTCGGTTATATTGTTCATCCTTTTTTATTTTAGGGAAAAGAAAATATCATTCCCGCTTCTCGATCTCTCGCTCCTGAAACAAAAACATTTTGCATTCTCGGTGTATTCATTTTTAATAATCTATATTCTCACCAACGGAATGGTATTTCTTTTTCCGTTCTTCCTGCAGTGGGTAAAAAGTTTTTCTGTTTCCGATACGGGGCTCCTTATGGCAATACCGTCCGTAATGCAGATGCTGTTCGGCTCGTTATCCGGATTTCTTTCAGATAGGATGAACATCCGCTCGATATGTACTGCGGGAATGCTCTTAACCCTGTTATCATATATAATGTTCATTTTTCTCGGACCACTTTCCGAAACATCATATATACTATATGCTCTCATCATTTTCGGAGTGGCTATAGGAACGTTCATTCCCGCTAATACCAACAGGATAATGTCCTATGCGCCCATGTTCGAGAAGGGAAGCGTATCAAGTATGATGGTAACGATACTCAGGATGGGTTCGGCGCTCGGTGTGTTTTTGTTTGCAACTGTATTTTCCGTTTATGTTCCGCAAAAAAATCCTGTTTTATCAGGTGTCAGTATGGATATTATCTCAGGCGGCTTTAGTATTACGTTTATCGTAGGAGCTGTAATTTGCGTTATCGGTGTTGTATTTGCTGTTTTTTCGGGGGATAAGAATAAGGAGAAAATATTAGTTCTTTGAAATTAATGTGACGCAGGTTTTATATCTGAAGTTAGTGGTTCTTTTCATGTGTCATTCTGAGCGGAGCGAAGAATCTCGTTCGGGATTTGTACCTGGATTCTTCGGTCACTTCGTTCCCTCAGAATGACATAAAAGTTATTCTACAGGCATCAATATCTTGAAGCTGGCTCCTATGCCGTTCTCATCGGCAAGGTGTGAGGGACTTTCGGCGCATATCGAACCGCCGTGCTGTTCGACTATCTGCTTCACAACAGACAGTCCCAGCCCGGTTCCTTCATAATCTATCTGCTTTATATTAGATGCCCGATAGAATTCTTTGAAAATGTTCTGTAGTTCGGATTTAGGTATTCCGATACCGTTATCGGCAACTTCGATGAGAATTTTTGTGCCGGACTCCTTATATTCAGTTGTTATCTCTATTTTTCCCGTGTAGAATGAATACTTAACTGCATTCCCTATGAGATTTGATAATGCCAGTTCAAGCAAAACGGGATCCGCCTGGATAGGTTCTTTGCGTTCACGCTTATCGCAGAATTGTATGCCGATCGCTTTAGATTCTGCGTTAATTCTTTGCTGTGAGATTAACTTCTCGATCATTTTATCGAGGCTGACACTCGATTTCGAAAGATTATTTAAAAGCTTAAGCTTGGAGATCCTCAGAACGTCATTTATGGTCTCAATCGCTTCCTCCGAACGCGTGCGTGCTTTTTTTAATTTATCTTCTACTTCTTCTGAAATGGGTCCCGTGAATTTTTGAAGTACAAGGTCGAGGAAGGTTTGAACGGCGGCGAGTGGGGTCTTTATCTCGTGCACAACACCCATGATGTATTTCTGTTTGGACACTTCGGCTTCGTTCAGTTGATCAAGTGTCAGTTTCAGGTCCTGTTCTCTTCTGTAGAGAGAGTGCGCTATCCTGTTCGCAAAGTAAACGCTAACTACCATCATGATTCCGAAAGAGCTGGTGGCAACGATGATGTAGTTCAGGTTATTATAGATCGGCGTCTCGAACAACCCTGCGATCTGGTAATGCGGGATGATATTGAAATACTGCAGAAGTGCCATGACGGTAAAGCTGACAATTATCAATCCGTCAAGCGTGTAAACGACAGAACCGGGCAATATCAGGCTACCGATTATCATGTGGAATATGAAGAATATATAGAACGGGCTTTCTATTCCTCCGGTATAATAGATGACGAAGCTCAGTGCAATGAGGTCCAGTACCATCTGAACAAGAGCGAAGTGAAGCGGATTGAATTTATTTTCTTCGTTCCTGATTCGGTCCTTTATGGCGTGGCATATTAAATTGTATATCAGGATGGAAAGTGTGGTGATGATAAAAACATTGAGCTGTCCGGAAGTGAGTTCGATCTTTAATATGAATTTGAGTCCGATAGTAAGCGCAGTGAGCATCAGTACGGCACCATAGCGGAGCTTGATGAACCAGAGGTTTCGCCCTGAGAGCGAAGCCCAGAATTGTTCATAATTTCGTGTCCAGGCAGGAATTAGATCAAGCATAGTTTATCTTAAAGATATCATTTGTAATATGTAAAACGATATGACCGGGTGCAAATTAATAATTTACACCCGATCAGGAATAAATGATTATGCTATATACTTGCCGCGCTTCGTGTAATGAGTATGCAGCAGCTTATGTGATAATTTTCCGCCGGGTCCGTCAGTGAAGAATTTTTCGTATATCAGCTTCACGTGCGGGTTCTCGTGCGATTTCCGGATTGTAAGCGATTCGTCCTCGGAGTATATCGCCTGTGCCCGTTTTTTTCGAATTTCTTCGCTGGTCGGTATGGGCTGTCCGCCTCCTCCGATGCATCCGCCCGGGCATGCCATGATCTCGATGAAATGTACATCGTTCAGTTCACCGCGTTTCATCATTTCCATTACCTTCTTGGCGTTGGCGGTTCCGTGTGCAACGATGAACTTGAGGTTGATGCCTTCGAGGAATTTCCATTCCTCTTTGCAGTTTTCGAGCTTCACCGATGCCTGCTTCACTCCTTCGAAGCCTCTGCACGGCTCGATGTTGAGATTTTTGAACGGAACGGGTCTGCCGGTGACGAGTTCGTACACAGTTCTGAGTGCAGCTTCCATTACGCCGCCGGTAGTACCGAATATCAAACCTGCACCGGATGCGTCACCGAACGGGTTGTCGAAATGAGACTTCGGCATCTCAGGCAGATAGATACCGGCTTCCTTGATCATCTTCGCCATCTCGCGTGTGGTGAGTCCGAAATCGACGTCTTTGAATCCGGATGAATTCATCTCGGGTCTGTTGCATTCGAATTTTTTTGCCGAGCACGGCATAAGGGCAACCGAAACAATATTTTTCGGGTCTATCCCCGCCTGCTGTGCGTAGAATGTTTTGATCACAGCACCGAACATTTGCTGGGGAGATTTTGCGGTGGACATGTGATCCAGGTACTCGGGATAAAAATGCTCGATATATTTTACCCAACCGGGAGAACACGACGTGAACTGCGGAAGCATTGCCGATGCGTCTTTATCGACGAGTGCTCTTTTCAAACGCATGAGCAGTTCGGTGCCTTCCTCCATAATAGTGAGGTCAGCGGAAAAATCCGTATCGAATACTTTATCGAAACCGATACGTCTTAATGCGGTATTCATCTCGCCGGTCAGCGAATGTCCCGCACCGAGACCGAACTCTTCTCCGATAGCGGCGCGCGGTGAAGGTGCTGTCTGTATGACCACATGTTTGGTCGGGTCATCGATAGCCGCCCATATATCATCGGACGGATCGTTCGCATGGAGAGCGGCGGTCGGGCACCTGTTGATGCACTGCCCGCAGTTGATGCAGATAACATCGGCTAACGGCTTATCGAAGAATGTACCGATATGAGTGTTATCTCCCCTGCCGATCGCTTCGAGGACTCCAACCTCCTGCAGGTCGATGCATGTTCTAACGCACCGCTTGCAGAGGACGCATTTAGTCATATCTCTTATGACCGCATAAGAGCTTTTGTCGACCGGGTATTTCGGTGCGGTAACATGTCCGAACCTGTAATAATCGACGCCGTATTCATCAGCGAGCGCTTGAAGCTCGCAGTTTCCGTTCCTGATGCAGGAATAACATTCGCCGTAATGTTCGCTGAGCAGCAGATCGAGAACGTGCCTTCTTGCTTTCCTGACGGCGGGAGTGGATGTGTGAATTTTTATCGGGGTTGTGATCGGAAATGCGCACGCTGCCTGGAGGGTCTTCATTCCCTCGACCTCGACAACGCAAATTCTGCAGACACCGGCTATGCACAGATCATCGTGATAGCAGAGTGTCGGGATATGAACCTCGTGCTGGTTGCAGGCTTCGAGTATGGTTGTCCCGATCGGAACGGAGACCTTTTTTTCGTTTATTTCGACGTGAACCAGACCGCCGATCTTATCACCGTTTCCTGTTTTTTCCAATACCTGTCCCTTCTGGCTTACAGGGCTCCTTGATGTATCTTTAATTGACATGGCTTCCTCCGTTCACATGAGAATCGAATATCTCATCCTTAAAATTTTCCAGTATCGAGATGAATGGATTCGGGCTCGATTGTCCCAGCCCGCACTTCGAAGCGATCTGCATCGTTTTGCCGAGTTCCTTCAGTTCATCGATATAGTGTAAAGTGTAATTCTTTTTTTCGATCATCTTCACGCCTTCGAGCAGTTTCACGTTTCCTATCCTGCACGGTGTGCACTGACCGCATGATTCTTCTACGAAGAATTCCATGAAGTTCTTCAGTATTTTCAGCATATCGCGTTTCTTATTGAATATCATTATCGAACCGCCCGTAGCCGCGTCTTCGTAACCGAGGATACGGTCGAACTGCGATGCGGGAATGCATATTCCCGATGCACCGCCGACCTGCACGGCTTTGGTATTTTTAGCTCCTACTAGCTTGAGCAAATCCTTTATTTTCATTCCCCACGGGAGTTCATATACACCTGGTTTGGCGCAGTCGCCTGAGATGGAGAATAATTTCGGACCCGATGATTTGTCGGTCCCGAACTTCGCGTACCACTCGCCGCCTTTCAGCAGAATGTGGGGAACGGATGCGAGCGTCTCGACATTGTTCACTGCGGTCGGTTTTCCCATGTAGCCGGTATTGACCGGATAGGGAGGACGGTTCCTCGCTTCGCCGCGGTTGCCTTCGAGCGATTCTATGAGAGCGGTCTCTTCGCCGCAGACGTATGCGCCCGAGCCGAGCCGTATCGTAATATCGAAATCGAATCCCTCTTTGCCCAGAATGTTTTTTCCGAGCAGATTATCTTTTCTCATCTTTTCCAGATAGGATTCGAGAAAATCCAGCATATACTCATACTCGCCTCTTAGGTAAACTATTCCATATTTTGCGCCGATAGTATAACCGCCGATAACCAGCCCGTCGAAAACGAGTTCAGGATATTCGGTAAGAAGAACTCTGTCCTTGAAAGTTCCGGGTTCGCCTTCGTCCGCATTGCATACGAGGTACTTCACATCCGATCTTGATGCGGCAGTTAACATCCATTTTGTGGATGTCGGGAAGCCCGCGCCTCCTCTTCCCTTGAGCTTCGATGTTTTTAATTCGAACAGTATATTTTCCCGTCCGAGTTCGAGAGCTTTCTTAATTCCTTCTCCTCTTGTGTATCCGGAGAAAAGTACAGCTCCCTCTCTTTTCTTTTTTTCAGCTTTAAATTTCATATATCTATCCTACCCAACCTTCTGTAATATTTTCACAGCTCTTTCCGGCGTCAGCTGTATATACACATTGTCATTGACCATCATTGCCGGACCGCAGTCGCACATGCCGAGGCAGTTCGTATGCTCCAGCGTGAAGCGTTTATCCTTCGTGGTTTCGCCGAATTTTATACCCAATTTTTTCTTCACAGCTTTTTCAACTTTATCTTTTCCCGCCATATCGCAAACGATAGTATTGCACAGGCGGACTATGTTTTTTCCTTTCGGCTTTGAGTTAAGGAAAGCATAAAAGGAAATAACGCTGTACACTTCCACGGGATGTATATCCAGCAGACGCGCTATCTCCTGCTGTGCAAAATCGGGGACATATTTGTGTTTTCTCTGCACCGCCTGAAGAATGGAAAGCAGGGAGGAACGGTCCGAACCGAATTTCTTCACGAGCCCTGCTACTTCTTCCGCGAGTTTATCTGTTTTAGCCGCTGTCATGCCGACTCCTTTGCAGGCTTCGATAACAGCCGGCTCACTTTTTCTATCAGTTCATCGGGCGAAATGGGCTTTTCGACGAAATCATCCACAGGCACCATCTCGCTCGAACCGAAATCCATACCCACGGTCTTGGAGACCGAAGTGTACATGATAATCGGCGTTTTTATTCCTTCTTTCCTGAACCTCAGTGCGAGGAAGAAGCCGTCGTCGGGCTCATCCATCATTACATCCAGAACGATAAGGTCAGGATTTTTTTGTTTGACGATATTGTAACCGTCAGTTGGATTCAGCGCTGTTACAGCCTCATATCCTTTAGCCTTCAGTATCAGAGTGCTGGCTTCAAGGATATCAGGGTCATCATCAATTATTGCTATTAAAGACATTTGACCTCCAAAATTAATTATTTACGCATTACAAAATTACCAAAGAAAAGGACCCTAAACAATGATTTATATCATGTTTTCCTGCAAAACAGTGTTATTTTGGGCATTTTTTATGATAGGGAATGAAAATGCCACAGATTCACAGATGGGAAAACTAAAGTATATTGTCATTCCCACGAAAGTGGGAATCCGGATAACGAATGGGTACTTTCGGATTCCCCCACCTACGCCAGTGCTACGGTGGGCAGGCTGCTGGTCCAAATGACTCCTGTGGAGAGTTTACCCCGCCCCTTCGTCTTCGCTCAGGGCGGGGCGGGGATGACAGGCTGCGGGGATGACATGCGGGGCGGGAATGACATTTGTCAGGAACGTAATACAATTTCCACCGACGTTAATTTGTACGTTTGATATTACAAAATAATATGCTATAATAACAGGGGATTAAGCATTTATGATGGGGAAAATCAATAAAAACTTCTTTTCTGTTATCTTCTCTTACCTGTGCATTCTTATTATATTCATCGGGTTTAACTTTACAGATGCTCCACCGCCGTTCGGCTGGTACCAGCAGTTTATGCCATTTTTAAATAACCAGTCTTTAAATGATGTAACTTTTATTGATAGTCTTAATGGTTGGGCAGTTACACGGAAAAATACTCCGAATGATAGTGGCTATATACTTAGGACAACAAATGGAGGCGATAATTGGAATATCATCAACACACTTAATGTATTGTTAAAGCGAGTAGAATTTATTAACTCCAACACAGGGTTTGTATGTGGGTCAACTAGTAGTGGAGGTTATATGATAAAAACAACAAATGGTGGTTTGAATTGGTCCACAATAAACATATCTTTTTCAGTACCATTAAATGATATGTTTGTTCTAAATACAGATACAATTTGGATTGTAGATTATGCTATATATTCAGATATATATAGAACAACAAATGGCGGTACAAATTGGGATTCACAGACTTCACTCTTAGGAAATTCAATAAACAAGATCTACATGTACAACCGCAACATTGGTTTTGCATGTACTGATTTTGAATTATTCAAAACAACAAACAGCGGAACAAATTGGATACAGATATCGGGGACATCAAGTATTAATCCTTTTAATGATATGTTTTTTGCGGATAGTTTGGTTGGTTGGAAATCCAACTTATATGCCAGCGATACAAATATGGTAAAAACAACTAATGGAGGGTTAAATTGGTTTCCACAAAGACTACCATCAGGGGGCTTAATTCCACAGCCCAGTGGAATATATAAGTTCAGCAAAAATAACAAGGATACCATTAGAGGAACTGGAGCAAGTCTCAGATATGGACCAACAATTTATAGAGGGATCATTTTTACAACCACAAACGGCGGAGATAATTGGTTATTCCAGCTGCCGGACACCTCATTTGGCATACCCTACTTTACCGAAATAGATTTCATAAACAATAGGATTGGATGGTCATATACAAGTTATCAATCATCATCAAGTAATTGGATTTATACGGGAATACACACTACGGTTGGCGGGGATACGGTTTATTATACAGGCATAGTTCAGCAAAGCAAGGATGTACCAAAGGATTTTATTTTAAGGCAAAATTACCCCAATCCATTCAATCCTCGCACTGTGATACCTTACAGCTTGAAGTCAGCCGGATATGTAAGGATAATTGCATACGATATACTCGGCAGGGAAGTGCAGAGACTGGTTGACCAAAAACAAAGTGCGGGTGAGTACGAAGTGGATTTTATGGGCAAGTTCTGTTCATCGGGAGTGTATTTCTACAGGATGACGGTGGATGATAGAGTATTAGATACGAAGAAAATGGTGCTTCTAAAGTAAATGGCAGAGGGCAGAAGCCAATGTTCAATTTTCAATGTTCAATTTTTCAATGAACAGTTAACTTCGTGTTTTGGTGTCTTAGTGGCAGATTATTAGCAAGAGAAAGAAAATGGAGAAATTAAATATAAAAAATTTAAACTAAATAAGATTAACAAAATTTTCAAAAGGGGGGAAATAATGAAAAATAGAATTCTTTTATTGATACTGCTGATGCTGACTTTTCAAAAGGAATTCATTGCACAGCATTGGCTAACGGAAAATTATCCTTTCAAAACGGGTAATGTTTTTCTCATCAAAAGATATATTTATTCATCGGGGTCAGGGTCATATACCACTTATTCCAGGTCCACAGTAATTAAGGATACTATGGTAAATTCGAGGGAGTATTTCTTAATAGACAACTATTATGACAACCTGAATAAAATGTGGCGGGTAGATACACTATCTGGAAATCTTTTTATGCTTGATCCTGCTAACGCTTGCCCTATATATGGTTATGAGAAACAATTCGATAGTCTTTGGGCTAGTAAAAATGATACATCTAATGGCTGCGGTTCGCAAAAGCTTGTATGTGTAGATACTTCGAACTACACGATTTTTGATATTATTTGTCAGTCCAAACGATTTTATCTTACTGACATATTTCCAAATGGGTTTTCAACTTACAGCAGGACATACGTCAAAAATTTCGGATTAGCGTTTTATCAATGCACTTCTTATGTCTCGTGGGGTTGGGGTGGTACAATTTACACCTTAATAGGATGTGTGATTAATGGAATAATCTATGGTGATACAACCATACCTATTGGAGTTAAGAAAATTAGTAATAATGTTCCAAAAAATTCTGCTTTAGAACAAAATTATCCGAATCCATTTAATCCCGTTACGAATATTAGATTTCAAATACAAGGAACCGCATATGTAAAACTTATAGTGCATGATATACAGGGAAAAGAGATTATGAGATTATTTGATGAGAAATTAAATAATGGGGTTTACAGTATCGATTTTTCCGGCAATGACCTGTCATCAGGAATATACTTTTATAGTTTGTTCATGGATGATAAAGTAATTGATACGAAAAAGATGGTGCTGATTAAATAGCGCCCGCTTGAGGCGGGTCCCTGCCCGACGCAGGCGCGGCGCTAAAGGCGGAAAGTGGTGAAGTGAGAAAAAGTGAATTATAAATGTCAAAGGACAAAGTAGAATGTTATCCGAAGGAGTCCTTTTGAACAATGTTCAATGTTCAATAAGTATTTATCTTTGTGCCTTTGTGTCTTAGTGGCAGGTTGTTTCATTGTAAACTACAGAAAATTATCATTCGTTAATCGGATTTACTCGGACGGGTCTGCTTTTCACAATAATGACAGCTATTCTTTCCACAAATGCTAACGTTCTTTTTGTCTTGACACCCCGATGTACATCGGGGCAGGCGCCAAGAACCAAAAAAGTCAAGACTGGTGAAAAACAGCTAAAACTTCCGTTCAGCAGCTAAAAGAAAATAACTCATCCCGCTTAGAGCGGGATTCAAACAGATTTTCTTTTTTAACGCTGCTTCACTTCAGTTTATTAACGCTGTTTTTCACAGGTCGATATGTAAGTTTTTACATGCTTCCTTCCCCCTTTGGTTAAGGGGGGAAAACACAATCCTGATAATTATCATTTTAATTTCAATTAATTCTCACCATTTTTGTATTGTACGTGTGTAATTCACCATTATATAGATGAAAAAGATATCTGCAAAGAGCATACAATCACAGCTAATAATCTACTTTACCATCGCTATACTTACCCCAACGCTCATTATCAGCATTATCGGTACCAAGCTTATCTACAACCAGATAGTCACCAGAGCCGAGAACAAAAGCATATCGGACCTGAACTCTGCACGCGAGATATACAGGAACAAGATATCACAGATAGAGTATATTACCAGACTTACCGCAGCACGTAGTTTTATTATATCATCATTGATAGAGAACAATTCCGATACACTGCAGAAAGAACTGCAGGTGACGCTAATGAGAGAAAAGCTGGATATATTTACTATAGTTGATAAAAAGGGCAGGGTGGTAAGCAGGGGACGGAACGCGTTCAAGTCGGGTGATACATTGTTAACGGATAAATTTATTCAGCGTGTCCTTGACTCCGGGAAGACCGTATCGGGGACGGATATTGTGCCTGCTGAAGAGCTGGCAAAGGAATCGTATGAGCTGGTGGATAAAGCTTCGATGAACATTATCCCCACCCCAAAATCGAAACCGAGAAAAGAACAGCATGAGACATCCGGGATGATGATAAAATCCGCTTCACCGCTTTTCGACAGGAATAAGAACCTTGTGGGTGTACTTATGGGAGGAATACTGCTAAACAGGAATTACGAGATAGTGGATAAGATAAAAGAAGTTGTTCATGAAAAAGAAGTTTATAAAGGGCAGGAGATAGGAACTGCAACAATTTTTGAAAATGATTACAGGATATCAACCAATGTGAAGAACGAGGACGGCAGTTATGCTATTTCCACACTGGTGTCCGATGAAGTTTATGACAGAGTCCTGCTTGAAGGCGAGCGTTACGTGGGGGATGCATTTGTTGTCAATGCGTGGTATCTGGCGGCATACGAACCTATCCGAAATATCGATAACAACATTGTAGGAATTCTTTACGTAGGAATTCTGAAACAGCCGTTCAATGATCTTATGCGAAGCACAATATTAACATTCTCAGGAGTTGCGGTAGGTGTGATACTGATTATAATTTTTGTAGCCCTCTTCATGACGAAAAGGATAGCACGTCCGTTAAGAAAACTGGAGGAAGTGGCAAAGAAGATAACCGACGGTGATTACAAAGCGAATTTTTCCATTAAGGCACCGCGTGAGATAGATAATCTTGCACAATCTCTGAACAAAATGTCAATCGAACTCGAGAAGGAAAAGAACGAACTGGAAAGCTGGGCAAACAAGCTTGAAGTAAAGGTTGAGGAAAGGACCGATGAACTGAAAAAGATACACGAACAGCTGTTCAGGTCTGAAAAACTTGCATCGCTCGGTAAGCTTGCTGCAGGCGTGGCGCATGAAATAAATAACCCGCTCACGGGAGTATTGACTAACAGCAGTCTGTTACTGGAGGACCTGGACGCAAATGACCCGAGACGCGAAGATGTGGAGGTGATAGTAAAAGAAACCATCAGGTGCAGGGAAATTGTAAAACGGCTCCTCGATTTTGCGAGACAGACCAAGCCCCAGAAGAAGCTAACGAACATCAACTCGCTTATAGATAATATAATTTTGCTAGTGAGGAATCAATCCTCTTTCCGAAATATAACTATAGAAAAGAACCTTGATGAAAATATCCCGGAAATAATGGCTGACCTTGACCAGATACAGCAGGTCTTCATAAATCTAATTTTGAATGCATCGGATGCGATGAATGAGGGCGGAACATTAACGATAGAATCGAAGCTTACAGCAAGCAAAGATTACATAGAGGTTAAGTTTACCGATACAGGCATCGGTATACCCGATGAAGTAAAAGCAAAGATATTCGATCCGTTCTTCACTACAAAGGGGCACGGAACCGGGCTCGGACTCTCGATAAGCTACGGCATCATAGAACGCCACGGCGGTAAGATAAGCGTTGACAGCAAGCCCGGCAAAGGAACAATATTTACAATCCATCTACCTGTTCAAAATATCGAAGAGGGAGATGACTAAAGAATGAAAGCGAACATACTGATAGTGGATGATGAGGAAGTCGTATGCAAGAGCTGTGAAAAGGTTTTCAAGAGAGCCGGGCATGACGTTCAATATGTCCTCAGCGGGAAGGAAGCTATAAGGGTCCTTGAAACACAAACCTTCGATGTAGTATTCACCGACCTTAAGATGATGGATATCGGCGGGATGGAAGTTCTTCAGACCGTGAAGCAGAAATACCCCGATACTATAGTTGTAATAATCACGGGTTACGCAACGATAGCTTCAGCGGTCGAGACCATGCGTTACGGAGCATTCGATTACCTGCCCAAGCCATTTACGCCATCGGAGCTGCTGGCTGTCCTTGACAGGGCGATGGAGAAGAGGAGACTGATACAGATAACATCGAGCACATACGATTATTCTGCCGATACGGGTTTCCAGGGACTGATAGGAAGAAGTCCCAGAATAGCAGAAGTATACAATCTTATTTCAAAAGTAGCTCAGACGGACAGCACGGTTTTAATTATTGGCGAGAGCGGAACGGGGAAGGATCTTACAGCTAAAGCTATACACAACCTCAGTGATAGAAAAGATAATAAATTTTTCGCGATCGATGTTTCGACGTTATCAAGCACGATACTGGAAAGTGAGCTGTTCGGGCACGTGAAAGGTTCGTTCACGGGTGCTTATGCCAACAGGGAAGGTGTTTTTGAAGTGGCTGATAATGGTACCATCTTTCTGGATGAGATAGGCAACTTACCGCTGGAGACACAATCGCGTTTGCTCAGGGTACTGCAGGAGAAGGAATTTATCCCTGTCGGAAGCACAACGGTGAAGAAAGTAGATGTAAGGTTGATATTTGCCACGAACCAGAATCTGAAGCAGCTTGTGATAGATGGGAAATTCAGGGAAGACCTGTTTTACAGGCTGAATGTGTTCCCGATAAAGCTTCCCTCGCTGCGTGAAAGACGGGAAGATATTGCAGAGCTGACGATGCATTTCCTGAAGAAGTACTGCGAAAAGATAGGCAGGGAGGTACCCTCTATTAATATAGATGCGATGGAGATGCTGGTAAACTACCACTGGCCGGGAAACGTAAGAGAGCTTGAGCATACTATAGAGCGTCTTACCATTCTCATGGAAGGAAATGAAATTACACCAGCTCACATATCTAACGCTTTATTTAAAACGGAAACCTACTCGAAATCTTCGGTACCCAGAAATATATATGAATTGAACGCTCTCAAAAAACGAATAAGAGAATCTTCCATACTGGAAATCGAAAAGCTTTTCATACTTGAGTCACTCATAAAGAATGACTGGAACATTTCCAGAGCAGCGCAGGATGTGCATATGCAGAGATCGAATTTCCAGTCATTAATGAAGAAGTATAATATAACAAAACGGACGGGGATGTAATACATTACCCGTCCGTTCCCGCTATACGCGTCTGACCACTTTCGGTGGTCTGACGAGTACGATGGCTACTTCACTAAAACCATCTTCTTCATATCGGTAAAATCACCTGAACTAAGTTTGTAAATATACACTCCTGAAGCATATTTAGCGGCGTCCCACTGGATTTCATATGTACCGGGTATGAGGTGTTGATTTACAAGAGTTGCAACTTCTCGGCCGAGGAGGTCGTAGATTGTTAATCGCATACCCATCCCCCTGTCCCCCTTCATAAGGGGGAAATCGGGAATGTCAAACTTAATCTTTGTTGATGGGTTGAAGGGGTTGGGATAATTTTGATATAATGAATAACTATGCGGGACGGATTCTGAGATTTTTTGAACACCGATCAATTCCGATAACTGCCTGCGCCAGACACCATTACCGTACACTCCTGCAAAAACGTAGCTGCTATTGGTTGTCATTACAGGAATATAAAAATTACTTAATCCTTCATTTTTTTGAACCCAGCTTGCACCATTATTTGTGCTGAAATAAACACCATCGGTATATGTACCGGCAAAAACATCAGTTCCGCTAGCAGCCAAAGACCAGACAATGGAATTAGCCGAAAGACCATTATTGACAGGAAACCATTGCACACCGTTGTTTGTGCTTGTATAGACACCATGCTGGTAAATACCTGCAAATATATTTGTAGTATTTACAGCCAGACAATTGACAGACGAAACACCCGGAAGCCCGTTGCTTAAGGATGACCAATTTGAACCGTTGTTAGTGCTTGAGTAAATACCGGTACCGGAAGTACCGGCAAAAACATTTGGCCCGTTAATTAAAATAGTATTAATAATGGAATTATATGGAATACCATTATTAATATCTGTCCAGTTCGAACCATTATCTGTGCTTAAATAAATACCCGCACCAAAAGTACCTACAAAGAGATTATTACCGCTTGTTGCTACACATGATGCATTATTATGACCTAAAAAGCTACTGTTAAGACGGGTCCAGCTTGAGCCGTTATTTGTGCTCCAGTATATACCATAACCTGAAGCTACATATAAATTTGTACCGCTTACGGCAAATGATTCAATGCCTGCATAAGATGGGAGACCATTATTGGCAGAGTACCAGAAATCACCGTTATTAGTACTTAAATAAACGCCATTAGTTTGAGTGCCCGAATAAATATTTGCACCATTTATAGCCAGAGCGTTTACAAATACATTTCCTGAAAGACCATTATTAACAGAAACCCATCTTATCCCATTATTTGTAGAGAGATAAACACCATAATTCATTGTACCCGCAAAAATGTTTGTGCCGTACGCTGTGAAAGAATTTACAGAAGTGTTAACTGGTATACCGCTATTTACTGCAATCCAACTTGTACCATTGTTGGAACTTAAGTATACCCCAAAAGAAGTTCCTGCAAAAATGTTTACACCGTTTACAATTAAAGAAACTACTGATGTATTATCCGCAAGTCCATTGTTAGAGGCATACCAGTTTGCGCCGTTGTCTGTGCTTACATAAACACCGCGCTGCCAAATGCCAGCAAAAATATTTGGTCCGTTCACACATAGACAATATACTAAAGGATTACTAGGCAAACCATTGTTCGAGGATCTCCATAATCCCCCGTTATCAGTAGTAACATAAATACCATGACCTTGTGTACTGGCAAATATGCTCGTTCCGTTTACAGCTAAGGAGTAAATACAATTAGTGCTTGGTAGACCGTTATTAACAGCCAACCAGCTTGTCCCGTTGTTTGTGCTTAAATAAATTCCGTGATAACCTATAGTACCCGCAAAAATATTCGTTCCGCTCGCTAATAATGAGTTGACAGATACGTTATCGGGGAGACCATTATTCACAGGTGTCCAGTTTGTACCATTGTTTGAGCTTAAATAAATACCATGTTTATTTATGCCCGCAAAAATATTTGTACCGTCCACTAAAAAAGACAACACGATAGAACTATCCGGAAGTCCGTTATTAACAGTAGCCCAGTTCTTACCATTGTTTGTGCTTAGATAAATTCCGTGATAATCATACGAACCAGCAAATATGTTTTGACCATTACTTGCTACGCGATTGATTTGGATCGGGCTAATTCCGTTTGAAGCTTGTTCCCACTGTGAATTGATATGAAGTATAAAAACGAGGAGAAATAGAAGAGTAAATAATTTTGTTTTCATATTCCACCCTCTTATGGAATTAATTATACAGGTCTTGCCTGTACTAAATGATAATTAATTACAATATTATTAATATTGTAATATAAGTAACCTTTTATTAAAATACTATTATCATCTCCTTATTCTAATAATCAAAATAAATGTAATAAGATGTTAAATCATTTAAAAAACAATACTTATAATTTAAGATATTGTTATTTAAATATTTTAAGAAATCTTAATAGGGAATGGATTAATTGTTAATAAAATTCATAAATATTCTATATTATTTTGTCTAAAATATTATACATTAATTTTATAAATAATACATTGTTTCTCTTGATTATATAATTATAATAATACATAATTGTATGTAATTAATTAATTTTAAAACAACAATAACTTAAAAGGGCTTAAAATGAAAAAGATATTATCTTTATTCGTTTTATTATTCTCACTCTAGTTATTTTATTTTCTTTTCTCGAATACCTCTTCTTCAACTATTCCAATATCAAAGAGTACAGATTGCTGCGAAACTATTTGCATTTATTATGCGGATGGAAGTCCTGGTTATCCATGCGAGATAACCATAATCGAACCGTCTCTTAGTTGTAGCACAAATATATACGGGTGCTGTACGATATGCGGTCTGGAGAGAGGTGTAACATATTATTATACTATTAGTTGTTGTCCAAATGAAGTAGGTCCACCCCCTTCATTCACTTGCAATAACGAAACAACTGAACACCATTGTATAACTGATCAAGAAAAGAGAAAATAACTCCTCGCTTATTAAGAATTTTCTTTTCAGTTTTAATCGCAGGGAACGTTAGAAGATTTGCTTCTTCGAGAGAGTATATTGTATCTTAAATTTTTCTTAAAAATACACGTTCGATCACATACAGTACTCTGACGGGTACCATTACAATTTTAACAATATCATTTCCTAGATTCAAAATTGCAAACTAAACAAAGTTTGTGAACATACACTTCACTTGCATATTTAAAACTATCCTACCCCATTTCGTACGTACCGGGTTTTAGCCGTTCGTTTACAAGTGTGGTAATTTTAAAGCCGAGGAGGTCGTAAACATTCAAGGTCACTAACTATACTATCCCTTTCCCTGCCTTCGGACAGCCAGCCTGCTTCAAGCCAGGGCAGGCTGCTAAGGGGACAAAAATTGTTTCTCTTATGAAATTAAATAACGATTTTCTTCATTTTCCCCCTGCATATTTTTTTATACTAATGCATATTTTATTATGCATGTCATAATGTGTGTTTAAATCAAAATTTTTGTGTTATCGAAATAATTTAAATAAATTTACATAATTCAGATATCAAAAAACATGAAAAACAGCGTTTAAACGCTGTTTTTTTATTGGCATAAGATTTGAGCTATTATATAGTAGTTGAAACAAAAACGAAAATAAAAGGAGAAAATAAAATGATTACCGAAAAAATACTCGTAGTAGATGACGAACAAACAGTATGCGACAGCATAAAAAAGATCCTTTCACGCAAAGGATATACAGTAGAAAATACCCTCGATGCGGATGAAGCAGTAAAAAGAATGAAAGAGACACACTTCGACCTGGTGATAACCGATATGATGATGCCGAAAACCAGCGGGATCGAGCTTCTTCAGCTTGTTAAGAAACATTACCCCGAATTGGAAGTAGTAATAATTACCGGATATGCATCCATCGAGACAGCAGTAAAAGCAACCAAATTGGGTGCTGCAGAATACCTTCCGAAGCCTTTTACACCGGACGAGCTTACGGATATAACACGCAAAGCACTGGAGAAGAGGAAATTAAATTTTGGAAAGAAGGCAAAAGACCCCGAAAAAAAACAGATGAATGAGAGCGGCGCGGATCTTATAGACATTGATATGCCGTTCAGTGCAAGTGAAGTGGCACGGAGCACATCAAAAGAATTCGTCGATAAACTAACAAGATCCGATATCCCGCAATTCAAGAAAGTTCAAAAGAAGACTGAATACTGCTATTCCGGCAAACGCGAGTGCAGACGTCTGGTCCTTGAAGGAAAAGAATGTGTGGGTGAATGCCCGTTAGAGAAGAAAGCAAGGGAGAAAGCTGCAAAGAGTGTGAAGAAACCGATCATTCATACTAACGAGATCATAGACGTGGATATGCCGTTCAACCTTTCCGAAGTAGAAACCATAACGGGAAGCGATTATATCAGTTGTTTAGATCGTTCTGAAATACCAAGAGCTGCTTTATACGGCAGGAACACGACCGCAAAGCACAATGTATTGGTGGTGGATGATGAGCCGATAGTGTGCCACAGTCTGAGGAAAATACTTTCAAGACAAAGCTGTGCTGTAGAAGAAGCGTTCGATGTAGATGCCGCATTGCTTAAGATGAGACTGAACAAATATGACCTGGTATTTCTCGACCTCAAGATGCCGAAATACAGCGGTATGGAAGTACTGGAATCGTTAAGAAGGTTATACCCAACGACCCCGGTAGTTATGATAACAGGGTTTGCCTCTATTGAGACAGCAGTCGAAGCGACAAAGAAGGGTGCATTCCAGTTCATTCCGAAGCCCTTTACCCCCGAAGAGCTGAAGACAGTTACACAGGAAGCGCTTGCTGCATAAATAAATATGCATCTTGAACTATAAAGGGCAGGTTCTTAATAAATAAATAGAATCTGCCCTTTCTTCTTATATACCGATCCGGACCCCATACCCTCCAATACCGCTAAAGCAATTAAGAAACAAACATTATAGGATAAATATTTTAGATTTGCAAAAAAAACATTTTTTAATTATATTGAATTAAGATAAAAAGGTCTTTTTATCAGAAAAACGTATGTTATACTCTAAGTACTGTGAATATGTAATAAAAGCACTCTCTTACCTATCTTTATACGGCAAAGGTGACAAGTACATCATGGTGAGGGAAATTTCCGAAAATACCAACATACCTTACTATTTTCTTTCCAAAATTTTTCAGGATCTGGCATCAAAGAACTGGGTTACATCTAAAAAAGGGAAAAAGGGCGGATTTTCTATTTCAGTTGATCCCAATAAACTAACCCTTATGGACATTATCAGCTGGAGTGACGGTATTCATAATTTCAGCAAATGCATTTTGGGAGATAAAGAGTGCGGTAGTGAATTTAAGTGCGAACTTCACAATAAATGCTCTTATTTAAGAAATGAGATAACAGACTTTTTCGATACTATGACCATAAAGGATGTTGCCGAGATAAACCGGCAGCATGCCTTTGCACATAAAAGTGACGTATTAAATAATTAATTCGGATATAAAAGCGTGTCTCGTTCCTTTGGGGGAAGTGCACGCTGATACTGAACATGAAGACACTAATATTGGGAATGGGGAATACACTCTTGTGTGACGACGGTATTGGAATAATTATAAAGCGTTATATGGAAAAAAACCTTGACGCTTCCGATAACGTTGATTTCCGGGAAACCTCATGGGGCGGGTTCAAGATCATCGATCTGCTGAGAGGATACGATTATGCTGTGGTCATTGATTCTATCAAGACCGGAACAAAGCCGCAGGGATATATACACCATCTGAAACCCAATGACTTTCTTCCAACCCTTCGTTTAAATTCTTACCATGATATCAATTTTATAACCGCCTTAAAGTTAGCCGAGACTTTTCATGCAAAAATGCCCGATGACATCGATATTTTTGCAATTGAAGTTGAGAATACAGATATCATTATGGAAAATCTTGCTCCGGAGATATGGGATTCTATTAATAAGTGCTCGATGAAGGTAATGAATTTGCTATCTTCGAGGAATATTATAGAGGGCAGTTATAAAGATGGAAGATTTGCAGGTATCAGATCTGAAAAAGAATTGCAGGACCTATACATTGAGGAATACAATCTAAGTTGATACTAAAGTATCGTAATAATTTACTATAGAATACAATGAAAATCGAAAATATTAAAATACCGGGAAAACTTTCCAGAACAGAAGAGGACCTCAGGCAATCATTCCTGAAACAGCTTGAGACTGTTCCGAACAGTGAGAAGATAAAATCGTGTATACAATGCGGAACCTGTACGGGTTCATGCCCCGTCTCATATGCGATGGATATATCACCCCGCGAACTGATCGCATTATTCCGTGCAGGTGATATGGAAACACTGCTGAACAGCAAAGCGATCTGGGTGTGTGCGTCATGCTATTCATGCCAGACCAGATGCCCGTCACTTATTAAAGTTACGGATATTATCTATGCACTCAAGAGACTGGCTATGGAAAAAGGAATCTATCCTCCGAAATTCCCGGTCCATTCTCTTTCCGAGACCTTCGTCAGCGTGATGAACCGTTTCGGAAGGCTCCATGAGCCGCTTCTCATGGTTGAATTTTTAATGAAAACAAATCCCACAAAGCTTTTCGGTTTGATGCCGCTGAGCCTAAGAATGGCTAAGAGAAGAAGAATTGCTTATATACCGAGCAGGATAAAAGATCTGCAGGGACTCAAAAAGATAATTAAAAAAGCAGAATTAATGGATGCCCCGCACGTTGCCGAAGAAGCACAGTACCTGAAAGGCGCTATCGGTTACGGTGCGGTTTCCAAAGAAACAGTATTAGAATCTAAAAAATAATTCTTAAGGAATAAACAAATGGATTATACATATTATCCCGGATGTAGTTTAGAATCTGCCCACAGCAGTTACAGCGATTCGGTTAAAAGTGTTTTCAAATATCTTGGCAGCAACCTGATAGAGCTTGAAGACTGGAATTGCTGCGGCGCAACTGCCTATATGTCGGTTAAGGAGACCATGTCATTTGCAATCTCTGCCCGGAACCTGGCTCTGGCGGAGAAACACGATAGGGATGTGGTGGCTCCCTGCAGTGCCTGTTTTACGATACTCAGCAAAACGAACAGGTACCTAAAAGAACTTCCGGAATTTCATGAAAAAGTCAATGAATGTCTGAAAGAGGGCGGTTTGACCTATAACCTTACGGTGAAAGTAAGACACCCGCTTGAAGTACTCATAAATGATATTGGTCTTGAAACGATAAAAGCTAAAGTAAAACATCCCCTCGACGGATTGAAGATTGCAAATTACTACGGATGCCAGATAGTCAGGCCTGAAAAAGGCTTTGATGACAGGGAAAATCCCATGACCATGGATAATCTGTTCGAGGTACTCGGGGCAACCAATGTGTACTATCCATTCAAAGTAAAATGCTGCGGAGGGATGCTGATGACCACTTATGAAGACGTAGCTCTGAAACTGTCCAAAGAGATAATCGCCTCGGCTGTGGAGAACGGAGCCGATTGTATTGTTACTACATGTCCGCTCTGCCAGATGAACCTCGAAGGTTATCAGGGCCTTATCAATAAGAAATACAACACGAATTACAATATGCCGATATTATTTTTCACACAGGTGCTGGGACTGGCTTTCGGATTAAACGAAAAGGAACTGGGAATTGATAAGAACCTTACCGAGAGTATAAAATTTAACGGGTCATTAATAAACAGATAATTATTACCTCAGGAGAATAAAAATGGTAAAAGATATTTCAACTAACGGATCAGGCAACGGAGCAGTGAGGATCGGTTTCTTCATCTGCCACTGTGGTGTAAACATTTCATCCGTAGTTAATGTGGCAGAGGTGAGAGATTTTGTTGCAAAGCTGCCTAACGTAGTAGTTTCCCAGGATTATAAGTTCATGTGTTCTGATCCGGGACAGGATATAATCAAGTCAGCAATCAAGACGCATAAGCTGAACAGGGTTGTTGTAGCAGCATGCTCCCCACTGATGCATGAGATAACTTTCAGGGGTGCTTGCGAAAAAGCCGGTTTGAACAGGTTCCTGTTCCAGATGGCGAATATCAGGGAGCACTGCGCATGGGTCCACAAGGATAAAGTGAGAGCAACAGAAAAAGCAAAAGCCCTGGCAGCTGCGGCAGTAAGCCGTGTTGCATACCAGATCCCTATGGAAATTAAAAAAGCGAAGCTAAATCCTGATACTCTGGTGGTTGGTGCCGGTATATCAGGTATCCAGGCTGCTCTTGAAATAGCTGATTCGGGTAATAACGTATACATTGTAGAAAGAGAACCCTCGATAGGCGGAAAGATGGCGTTATTCGATAAAACATTTCCTACACTAGATTGTTCTGCATGTATATTAACACCGAAAATGGTATCGGTAGGCCACCGTGAAAATATTAAGCTCTTCACATGGAGTGAGATCGTATCGGTATCGGGTTATCTGGGCAATTTTAAAGTTAAAGTAAGGAAAAAAGCAAGGTACGTAGATACGGATAAATGTACTGGATGCGGCCAGTGCTGGAGCCATTGCCCGGCTGTCAGATTCCCGTCAAGAAGACAGATAATATTTGGAGATCAAATTATTCACGAAAAAAGATAAATGAATCTTAAAGAAATAAAAGAAATATTAAATTGCCGGAACCTATCGGATGAATCCCTTCTGGATACGGAAATAGATTTCTGTATTGCAGCCGATCTTATGAGCGATGTTTTGCGGTTTGCAAGGACCGGCTCTTTGCTCTTAACCGGTATTACTAATAACCAGGTACTTCAGGTAGCTGAGATAATGGATCTGAGGGGAATAATCTTTGTAAGAGGTAAAGAACCCGATAAAGAGATTATCGCTCAGGCAAAAGAAAGGAAATTACCGCTCCTTATAACCGAGAATTTATTGTTTGATGCCTGCGGTATATTATTTTCCAGGGGATTAAAGGGTGGAAAGACCCGCTTACAGGAAAAAAATGGCTCAACAAGTAATATACAACCAGTCGTTCACGATTAAAGGCGGTGATTTTATTAATGCCGGTTCGGTTTCGGTAAAGATTAAAAAGATTTTAAAAGAACTGGGACTAAAGCCCGAAGTAATCTATAAAGTTGCGATTTGCTGTTACGAAGCTGAAATGAATACAATAATGTACACATATAAAGGCTATGTTGATTTTTCTATCACGCCGGAAGAAGTGGTAGTGAAGATAAATGATGAAGGACCCGGAATTGAAAATATCGAACTCGCTATGAAAGAAGGTTATTCCACAGCAACACCGCAAATGAGAGAAATGGGTTTTGGAGCAGGGATGGGATTGCCGAATATAAAAAAGAATTCCGATGTATTTGAGATAACATCGGAAGTACTGAAAGGTACCAAATTATTATTTAAAATTTTTGTAAGTTGATAGCAAATTCCTCTGAAATATATAACCATTCGATTTATTTCGAGTCATCTAAATGCACCGGTGAGATGGCATGCTTAAAAGTATGTCCGGTAGAAGCTATAAGAGTGAGGAACGGGAAAGCTATGATGATCGATGAGCTGTGCATCGATTGCTCTGTTTGCGTAAAAGTGTGCAAGACAGGGGCTATTGTACCTCTTACGAATTCTTTTAATGATTTTTCGAAATTCGAATATACGATTGCTGTTCCTTCGCTCGCACTTTACAGCCAGTTCGACAGAAGAATAAAGCCAAAAGAGATACTTACTGCTCTGAAGAGGATAGGGTTCGATGAAGTTGCAGATTCATCAAGAGCATGCCTGACGGTTTATAAAGCTGTCGAAAAATATATCAAAAACTATACGGGCAGAAAACCGCTCATAGCAACTTTCTGTCCTACCTGTATTAAGCTGATACAAATTAGATATCCGGAACTGCTTGGAAATCTGATACCGATAATCTCTCCTATGGAGCTGGCGGCAAAGGAAATTAAGATTGAAGCTTCGAAAAGGATCGGTGTTAAAAAAGAGGATATAGGCGTAATATACATTACTCCCTGTCCCTCGAAGATGACCTCAATAACTCAAAAGGGAAAATATTATTCCGATTTTGATGGAGCGATCCCGATATCGGATATTTACAATACTTTATACGGGTATTTAAGTCATTTAGCAAAAAAGTTAAATGACACCAGCGATTATTACGATATCAGCGGGATGGGATTAAATATCGGCAGGATGGGCGGTTTAGCTTCCCTTCTTGGAGGAGATAACTGTATCGGTGTTTCCGGAATAAATGACGTACTGTACATGCTCGAAGATATCGAAAGAGGTAAACTGCATGATATAGAACTTGTAGAAATGCATGCATGCCTTGAAGGATGTATCGGCGGATCGATGGTTGTTGAAAACGTATATTATTCCAGGAATAAGATGCTCCAGCTTATAGAATATTTCGGCGAAAAAAAGCTGCCGGTAGGGAAAAAAGATATATATAAAGACAGCGAGCTGTTCTATAACAATATTTATGAACCTCTTCCATTGAAACCTATCGATGAAGATCTGAACAGAGCTATCGGCAAGATCACGGAAAGAAAAGAAATATTATCGAAGCTCCCGAATATTGACTGCGGCGCGTGCGGTTCTCCTACATGTTCGGCTTTTGCAGACGACGTTGTGAAGGGAGACTGCCATATGAATAACTGTATATTTATCTTGAACGAA
This sequence comes from Ignavibacteria bacterium, assembly GCA_049516635.1. Taxonomy (GTDB): domain Bacteria; phylum Bacteroidota; class Ignavibacteria; order Tepidaquicellales; family OLB5; genus JBEKSX01. The sequence goes on from JBEKSX010000013.1 coordinate 26,256, forward strand.
GAACTTAAATTAAAACTCAAACAGAAAATAAAAAGCCTGCTCGAAACGCAGAAACAACTTTAATTACAATGGATTTAGACAAGATAATTACGAAATTGGATCTTCAAAAAGTTACCTATTTTGAAGGCGGCTCTAATGAAATTACAGGGGCTTATACGAGCGATCTCCTGAGTGATGTGATAGCTCATTCTCAAAAGGGTTTTATATGGGTAACGCTCCAGACGCATGTGAATATTGTAGCAGTAGCATCTTTGAAAGAGCTGGTTGCAATTATAATAGTATTAAATAAGGAAGTTGATAGCGATACTATCGAAAAAGCGAATAGTGAGAAGATCATTATCTTAAAGACAAGCATGAATGCTTATGAAGTCAGTGGTAAACTATATGAATTGGGCATCAGATAATAAATTGGCTGCTAATGAAGCTCATAAAAGCAGATATGCATATACACACTTGTTTGTCTCCGTGTGCCGAAGTTACCTCTTCGCCGAAGAGAATTGTGGAAAAAGCCAATAAATGCGGATTGACGATGATATTTATTACTGATCATAATTCCGCAGAAAATGCTGAAGCAGCTATTAGGGCTGCAGCGAATTATAAAGATTTCATGGTTTACCCCGGGATGGAGATAACGTCGAAAGAGGAAGTTCATACTTTAGCGTTATTTGAAAATATCGAAGATGCAATGAAAGTCCAGGAAGTTATTCACAAATATCTTCCGGATGCGATAAGTGAACGTGAATCTAAAGAGCAGGTGATAGCCAATGAATATGACGAGGTGGACGGATACTCTAATAAATCGCTGTTCAGTGCAGTCAACATGAATGTAGGTGATATTATTAATACAGTTCACGAAAACAAAGGCCTGGCTGTTGCCGCACATATTGACAGAGAGAGTTTTTCGGTAATAAGTCAGCTTGGTTTTATCCCTGAAGATCTGGAATATGATGCATTAGAAATTTCACCGCATATGAGCTTTGGACAGGCTAAAGTTTTTTTTAAAGAATATGCAGGGAAATACAATTTTGTGAAAGGTTCGGATTCTCATTCACTTGATTGGATGGGAGATGTATTTACTCAATTTTATGCTGAAAATAACTCGTTCTTTGAATTTAAATCTTATATTAGCAAAATTACTTGCTGAATAAGTGAAGGATCTTTCGTTACATATACTGGACATTGCTGAAAATTCTATAGAAGCAGGTGCAAAGAACATAGGGATAATAATAGATGAAGATATCAGTAACGATCTGCTTACTTTGGAAATAAATGATGACGGAAGAGGAATGGATGCAGAATATCTTGAAAAAGTTACCGATCCATTCGTAACGACCCGCACGACCAGAAAGGTTGGTCTTGGTATCTCGCTGCTGAAGGCAGCAGCAGAATCAGCAAACGGTAAACTGATAATAAATTCAACCAGAGGTATAGGGACAGTTATCAAAGCAACGTTCCAGCTTACCCATATTGATAGGAAACCTGTGGGCATGATCTCGGATACTATTTTAACCCTGGTGGTAGGAAATCCTGATATTAATTTTAATTTTCAGCATCTAAGAAATGGTTTTCATTTTACTTTTAATTCAGGTGAAGTAAAGGAAAAGTTGTTCTCTAAAGGATTAAATTCAACGGAAATATTGACGGCTATCAGGAAAATTTTGAAAGAATACAGTATTAACATTAAAACATAAATTTAAGGAATTCGTTATGGAAAATAATGTAATAGTAAAAGCAAAAGAAATTGCGGGAAGATGGGACTTCAAGCCTCAGAACATTATAGAAATGATGCACGATATTCAGAATGAATTTCACTATTTGCCGAAGGAAATTCTATTTGAAATTTCTAAAAATTCAAATATTCCGCTCAGCAAGATCTATAACATTGCAACATTCTATAATGCTTTCAGCCTTAAACCTAAGGGTAAGCACCGGATTTGCGTCTGCATGGGTACACCATGCCATGCACTCGGAGCACCAAGGGTAGTAAGTGCTCTTGAAAGGGAGCTTGGAATAAAATGCGGTGAAACAACACCCGATATGAATTTTAGCGTGGAAATTTCGGGTTGTGTCGGGACCTGCGGGCTTGCTCCGGTTGTCATTATCGGAGAAGATCTATATGGTCCTGTTCCGGTGAATGGTGTATCAAAATTGTTAAAAAAGTATGAAAAAAAATAATATACTAAAGGAGTAAAAAATGCCCAAATTAACAATTGAAGACCTGGAAAAAATTACAGAAAATGTAAAAAGCAAAATGAACGTGAGGGAAGGCGGCGGCAGGGTAAAGATCACCGTGCATATGGGTACCTGCGGTATTGCTGCCGGAGCAAGGAGCATTATGAGTGCATTTTTGGATGAGATCGAAAAAAGTAATGTCAAAGATGTTTTAATAACAACGTCCGGCTGTGCGGGTTTATGCAGCCGAGAACCTATGGCAACAATCGAGACGTTGAACGGTGCACCCATCAAGTATGTAGACCTCACTGAAGAGAAGGCAAGAAAAATTTTTCAGGAGCATGTTCTAAAAGGAAATTATGTTATGGAGTATGCTCTTTCTAAAGGCAGCGAAAGAATACAATAAACAATTTAAAAGAGTTATATATGAAATCACATAGAATTCAATTAATGGTTTGTGCAGGAACAGGATGTGTTTCGAACCATTCATTTGATATCAAGGAAGCACTTGAAAAAGAGATAATAAAACGTCACCTGCAGAACGAAGCTGAGGTAGTAATGACCGGCTGCAACGGTTTTTGCGGGGCCGGACCAATTTTAGTGGTCCAGCCTGACGGAATATTCTACCAGATGCTTAAGGTTCAGGATATACCATTTCTCGTTGAAGAGCATTTGCTTAAAGGAAGACCTGTCAAGAAATTAATGTATGTTCCGCCTGTTGAAAAGACACCTCTTCCTAAAATGTCAGAGATCCCGTTCTTTGCTAATCAGACATTAATAGCTCTTCGAAACAGGGGACTGATCGATCCGGAAAAGATAGATGATTATATTGCAAGAGGAGGCTATAAAGCTTTAGCAAAAGCTCTAACCACTATGACACCGGATGAGGTATTATCTGAAATTAAAAAATCAGGATTGAGAGGCAGAGGGGGCGGAGGTTTTCCGACCGGTATAAAATGGGAGACCTGCAGGCGTATTGAATCGGATGTGAAGTACGTCATCTGTAATGCCGATGAAGGCGACCCCGGTGCATTCATGGACCGCAGTATTATTGAAGGAGACCCGCATTCCGTTATGGAGGGGATGATAATCGGAGCTTATGCGATTGGGAACGTACGCAACGGGTATATATATGTCAGGATGGAATACCCGCTTGCAATCAAGAGATTTAATATAGCGATTCAACAAGCGAGGGAGTACGGACTTCTTGGTGAAAATATATTTGATACTAAATTTAGTTTTGACATAGAAGTAAGAAGGGGCGCTGGTGCATTCGTATGCGGTGAGTCGACCGCACTCATGGCGTCGATCGAAGGAAAACCCGGAGAGCCGAGAGCGAAATATGTTCATACTATAGAAAAGGGATTATGGGATAAACCATCATGTCTCAACAATGTTGAGACATGGGCTAATGTCCCGCAGATCATAATAAGAGGTTCCAAATGGTTTTCGAGCATCGGCACAGGAGATGTATCAAAAGATGCATGGGGCGGGAGCAAAGGTACCAAAGTATTCTCACTCGCTGGTAAAGTAAATAATACGGGACTCGTAGAAGTCCCTATGGGAATTACGTTACGCGATATAATATTTGATGTAGGCGGCGGTATTCCGGACGGCAAAAAGTTTAAAGCTGTACAGACCGGCGGACCTTCGGGAGGGTTTATTCCGGAATCTATGCTTGACCTCCCGGTTGACTATGAAGAACTCACAAAAGTGGGTTCTATGATGGGTTCCGGTGGTATGGTCGTGACCGATGAAGATAACTGCATGGTCGATATGGCAAAATATTTTCTCGCGTTCACACAGGCAGAGTCGTGCGGTAAGTGCATACCCTGCCGCGAAGGGACCAAGAGAATGCTGGATATTTTGGAAAAGATAACAAACGGTGAAGGTACGGAAGAAGACCTGGTTTTACTCGAAGAACTTTCATACATGGTTGCTGAATCATCCCTGTGTGCTCTCGGAGGTTCGGCACCCAATCCTGTTCTTACAACATTGAAATATTTCCGGGAAGAATATGAAGCTCATGTAAAGGATAAAAAATGTCCGGCACACATCTGCAGACAGCTGAATACTTATACAGTAGATCCGGAGATCTGCTTGCAGATAGGCCATGGATGCGATGTTTGTAAGAAATATTGTGTGGACGGGGCGATCGTTGGGGAACGTAAAAAGGTACATTACATTGATCCTATGAAATGCGGTAAATGCGGTGCTTGCTATGACGTGTGTAATTTTAATGCAATAACAATTCAATAACAAAGGAGCAATAATGGTAACTGTAAATATAGACGGAACACAAGTAGAAGTATTCGAAGAAACCACGATACTCAAGGCTGCGGAAAAAGCTGGCATATGGATCCCTACAATGTGCCACTGCGATTTTATCGAACCATACGGCGTCTGCAGGTTATGCAGTGTCGAAGTGGTAAGGGGCAACCGCAGCCGTGTTGTTACCGCTTGCAATTATCCTGTCCGTGAAGGTCTTAACGTAAGAACCAACACTGATAAGATAAAGTGGATCAGGAAAATGATCATGGAGCTGATGCTCTCCCGTTGGCCGAATGTTAAAGTTGTCAAAGAAATGGCTGAACAGCTCGGAGTTGTTGCGCCCAGATTTCCAAGTTTAGAAAGAGATGAAGCTGAAGATGCCTGTATTTTATGCGGAATGTGCGTTAATGTTTGCAGAGATCTGGTAGGTGCCAATGTGTTAGGGTTTGCGTCACGCGGTATACTAAGAGAGGTAGTTATCCCGTTTGAGAATTATTCCGAACAGTGTATCGGGTGCGGAGCCTGTGCATATGTCTGTCCGACGGGACACATAAAGGTAAAATCTCTAGAATATGAAAGAGGTGCATTGAAGGATTGGTTCCTTGGCGCTAAATCAGCTATCTATGTTCCTACGATGCAGGCTGTTCCGAGGGTACCGACCATAGACGAAGCCACCTGTATCAATAAACAGACAGGCGGGTGTAAAGTATGTTCAACCTACTGTGAGCCGGAAGCGATCAAGTATGATATGCAGGATGAAGAGATAGATATTGAGGTTGGGCAGATACTGCTTACTACCGGATTCCAGCTAATGGATCTGAAACAGATGCCTCAATATGGTTACGGAAGACTGGATAATGTGTATGCCTCAATGGAATTTGAGCATATGCTGAATTCTATGGGTCCGACAGGCGGTAATATTATGTGTAAAGACGGAACAGAACCCCGGGCGGTAGGAATAGTGCATTGCATCGGTTCCAGGGATGAGAATTACCATAAATATTGTTCGAGAGTGTGCTGTATGTATGCATTAAAGTTTGCGCATCTTGTGAAGGATAGAACAAAAGCAGAAGTCTACCAGTTCTACATAGACATGCGGGCATTCGGGAAAGGGTACGAGGAATTCTATAAGAGATTACTGGATGAAGGAGTAAATATGATTCGCGGTAAAGTTGCAGAGATCACCGAAGAACATCCTCCGAATGGAGATAAATCGTTCCTATCTATGAAGTGCGAAGATACATTGATAGGTAAGTTCAGGGAAATTCCGGTTGATATGGTTATATTATGTCCCGCAATCGAACCGCAGTTCGATGCAGATAAGGTAAAGAAGATATTCTCGATCAGCCAGAGTCCAGATAAGTTCTTCCTCGAACGGCATCCTAAACTTGATCCAACCTCCACGATGACAGATGGAATATTTATTGCAGGATGCGCACAGGGACCGAAAGACATTCCGGATTCAGTAGCCCAGGCATCAGCTGCAGCAGCAAGGATGCTCGCGTTAATATCACAGGGTGAAGTTGCTATCGATCCGATCAAAGCAGAAATAATGAGTGAATACTGCAGCGGATGCAGGATCTGCAATAACCTGTGTCCCTATGGGGCGATTTCGTTCATCGAGGATAAGAAATTATCGGAGATCAATGAAATGCTTTGCAAGGGATGCGGAACGTGTGTTGCAGCTTGTCCGGCATCAGCTATTACAGGTAAAGGTTTCTCCGATTTGCAGATTCTTGCAGAGCTGGAAGGAATACTTTCTGTATAATAATAATTTGTATAAGTAAAAACATTATTTAACTTTTATGATGGATTCAGAAAAAACAAAAAACGGTAACGGTTTTAATCCGCGTATAGTTGCTTTTCTCTGCAACTGGTGCACTTACACCGGCGCTGACCTAGCCGGAGTAGCAAGGCTTCAGTCATCCCCGAGCGTAAGGGTTATACGAACCATGTGCAGTGGGAGGGTTGATCCTACTTTCGTTTTCCAGGCATTCAAGCTCGGTGCTGACGGCGTGATGATAGGCGGATGCCATATCGGGGATTGCCATTACTCCGAAGGTAATTTTAAGACACTGCGCAGGGTAGAGCTGATGAAAATAATGCTCGAAAAGTACGGCATTGATCCCAAAAGACTTCGCCTTGAATGGATATCTGCATCAGAGGGAGATAAGTACGCGAGTGTTACTCTTGAGTTCGAACGGCAGATAAAAGAGCTTGGTCCTCTTAAATTGCAGGAATAGAATATTTTAGAAACTGATATATTTAAAGAATACAAAATGTTTACCACTAAGACACAAAGTCACGAAGAATTATCCTCTGAAGAGTATGTACCATTATCAGATGAAGAAGAAAGAATTGCAACAAAAATAGTTGATGCAGCTTACCAAGTTCATAGCAGACTAGGTCCGGGTTTACTGGAAAGTGTATATGAAGTTTGCTTTTGCCATGAACTTAAGAAAGCGGGATTAAATATAAAATCTCAAGTTAGTCTCCCGTTATATTACGATAACATAAAATTTGAATCAGCTTACAGATTAGATGTATTAGTAGAAGATTCTGTGATATGCGAGTTAAAAGCTATTGATGCTTTATTATCTATACATGAAGCACAACTTTTATCTTATATGAAATTATCTAAGATTAGACTAGGTTTTTTAATAAATTTCAACGTTCACATTATTAAAAAAGGGATTAAAAGGAAGATATTATCACTTTGAGCCTTAGTGTCTTAGCGGTAAAAAGTTAATACTTAAGCATAAAGAATTTAATATTAAAATATTAGTTAAGGAAAAAATATTAATATGGCTAAACCGAAATTAGCATTATACTGGGCTTCATCATGTGGCGGCTGCGAGATAGCAGTTGTTGATATCGAGATAAAAATACTCGATGTAGCAGATTTCTTTGATATAGTACTGTGGCCGTGCGTCATGGACTTTAAATACAAAGACATCGAAGCTTTACCTGATGGTGATATTACACTATGTTTGTTCAACGGTGCCATCAGAACCTCGGAGAATGAATATATGGCGAAATTGCTGAGAGCTAAGTCGAAAGTGATGGTTGCGTTCGGTTCCTGCGCCAATGACGGATGTATCCCTGCCCTTGCAAACTTCTTCGATAAAGAATCCATTTTCGAATATGTATATAAAGACAGCCCGTCACTGGAGGAAAGTTCAAAAGGAGTTTATCCGGTTACGAAAACCCAGATGCCTGAAGGCGAGATAGAGATACCAGAATTCTGGAATACCGTTAAGACACTTAATCAGGTGATAGATGTAGATTATTTCATACCCGGATGTCCGCCGCAGTCGTTACAGATAATAAACGCCGTGAGTGCTGTGATTGATATTCTTGCAAACGGTAAACCGCTGCCCCCAAAAGGTACATTTCTTGGTGCCGGCGATAAGACCTGCTGTGATGAGTGTCCGAGGGAACGCAAAGAGAAAAAAATAAAGAAGTTCTACAGGCCGCAGGAAATTATTCCGGACCCGAATGAATGTTTGCTTGATCAAGGGATTCTTTGTCTTGGTCCTGCTACCCGTAGCGGATGTGAGGCTTTATGCGTGAAAGCGAACATGGGGTGCAGGGGATGTTACGGACCGCCTGTGAACGTTCTTGACCAGGGCGCCAAGATGATTTCAGCGTTAAGTTCTGTAGTTGATGCAACGAATCCCGAAGAAGCAAAGAAAATTCTGGAGACGATTGCCGACCCGCTGGGAACTTTCTATCGGTTCTCGATGGCAGCATCTATTTTGAGAAGGGTTCAGCCTAAATCCAATAATAAGTAATTTGTAATTTTAAGCTTTATAACACAAATGAGACAGATAAAAATTGATCCAATAACGAGACTAGAGGGTCACGGTAAAATAGATATATTTTTAAATGATGACGGTGATGTAGCGAATTGTTACTTTCAGGTTCCTGAATTGCGGGGATTCGAAAAATTTGCACAGGGCAGACCTGTCGAGGAGATGCCGAGAATTACAACAAGAATATGCGGTGTTTGTCCCGAAGCCCATCACATGGCTGCAGTGAAAGCCTGTGACGCAGTTTATAAGGTGAAAGTCCCTTCGGCAGGCAAAAAATTGAGGGAACTGCTCTATAATACTTTCTATACCGCAGATCATACTATTCACTTTTATGCGCTCGGGGGTCCGGATTTTGTAGTTGGCCCTGATGCTCCTCCAGCAGAGCGTAATATCATAGGTGTTATTAAAAAAGTAGGTTTGGAGATTGGCGGTAAGGTTATAGAACTTCGTTCGAAATGCCAGGAGATAATTCAGATGCTGGGCGGAAAAAAGATCCACCAGGTTACATGTATACCGGGTGGAATATCGAGAGGTATTAATGAAGAAGAAAGAAAGAAAATCGAGGAGTATGCTAAATTCTTTGTGGATTTCGGTCAGTTTACGTTCAAAATATTTAATGATGTTGTTCTGAAGAATAAAGCTTATGTGGACATGATACTTTCTGATCCGTATGTTCAGAGAACATACTATATGGGAATGGTAGATGAGAAAAATCAGGTGAATTTCTATGATGGACAGGTGAGAGTTGTTGATCCCGAAGGAAATGAATTCGTAAAATATAAGCCCGAAGAATATCTGCAGCACATTTCCGAGCACATGGAAAAGTGGAGTTATCTGAAATTCCCGTTCCTTAAAAAAGTTGGCTGGAAAGGATTTGTTGACGGGAAGGACAGCGGCGTGTACCGTGCTACACCGCTATCAAGACTAAATGTTTCCGAGGGTATGCCAACCCCGCTCGCACAGGCAGAATATGAAAAATATTTTGAAACGTTAACGGGGGATAGATCAGGCAAGAAACCGGTTCATAATACACTGGCTACACACTGGGCAAGAATAATTGAACTGCAGTATGCAGCAGAAAAAGTTATGGAACTGGTAAAAGACCCGGAGATCACATCCACTGATTACAGAACTATTCCTACCGAAATACCTCATGAAGGCATTGGAATTGTTGAAGCTCCAAGAGGAACCCTGACACATCACTATCTTACGGATGAAAAAGGGATTGTGACCAAAGCGAACCTTATAGTAGGGACTACAAATAACCATGCAGCTATTTCAATGTCGATCAAGCAGGCAGCTCAAGGATTGATCCATAAAGGAGTTGAAGTAACTGACGGAATATTGAACAGGATAGAGATGGCTTTCAGAGCGTATGACCCTTGTTTCGGATGTGCTACCCATACTCTACCGGGTCAAATGCCGATAATACTGAGGATACGTGACTGTAAAGGCGAGATACTGGATGAAGTAAAGAGAAATTAGGTTCATATCACATATTATTCAATAAATAATAAATTGATGCAGACATTATTGTATTTGTCTGCATTCTTATTTTAAAAGATATGACACAGGATTTTACACATACAATTCTAGGCAATACCGGTCTTGCTGTTCACCGTTTAGGTTTATCCGCCAGTTATCGTCCGGGAAAAGAAACGATTTACAAAGCATTCGATGAAGGAGTCAACTATTTTTTTGCCTATGGCTTTGATACGCAAATGACACACCCCATTAGTGAAATAGCTCTAAAGAATCGCGAAAAGATAGTCATCGCTACAGGAGCATACAATATGATTATCGGTCACCCGGATATCCGCCGTTCCATGGAGAAACGCCTCCGTCAGTTTAAAACAGATTATATAGATATATTCCTGTTTCTTGGTGTAATGAAACCGAAGCAATTTCCTGAAAAAGTAATTAAAGAACTTTATAAACTGAGGGAAGAAGGTAAAATTAAATATATAGGTATATCTTGCCACGATAGAAAGTTTGCAGGTAATCTTGCTAATAACGGAATACTGGATACTTTAATGATAAGGTATAATGCAGCACATCGTGGTGCAGAAGAAGATATTTTCCCATTCGTGAAAAAACATAACACCGGAGTAATAAGCTACACCGCTACAAGGTGGACTTACCTTATTCGAAGGACCGTAAAAGAGTGGCCAAAGACCGAACCTATACCCACCGCCGGTATGTGCTACCGGTTTGTTCTGTCAAACCCGCACGTTCATGTTTGCATGACAGCTCCTACAAACATAAAACAATTAGTAGAGAACATAAGATCGCTCGAAAGCGGTCCGCTAAATGAAGAAGAAATGCAGCTTATGATTAAATATGGAGATGCCGTACACAATAAGAAAAAATGGTTTATGTAGATCAGTCCGATACCTTCAATTTTCGAAAATTTCTTATTTTATTGATATTAATAGCATTAATTAATGATTTTTATCATTTAATGCTTGCCCGCATTAAGCTATATTTGTATATCAAATTATACACAAATGCACGAATTATCAATTGCTCAGGACATACTTGATATTGTTTTTACTAATGTTCCGCCGGACGATTATGAAGATGTGACTAAAATAAAAGTTAAAATAGGAGAAATATCAGGAGTAATACCTGAATCGCTTGAGTTTTGCTTCAATGCAATTTCTGCTGAGACACAGCTTTCAAATGCAGTACTTGTAATCGAGAAAATCCCTTTCATATTAAAATGCAATTCCTGTGATAAAACTTCAACCAATGAGATGGGAATAAGAATTTGTCCCGATTGCTCCGGCAGTGATACTACAGTTATATCAGGAACTGAATTGGAAGTTACAGAAGTAGAATTAAAAACACATCAAGAGGAAACAGCATGAGTGTGATAACAATAGAAAGAAAAGTTCTTGAAAAAAATGATGAGGTAGCTGCCCAAAACAGGGCTCTTTTAAAGAAATTTGACGTATATACCATCAATCTTGTAAGTTCTCCGGGTTCGGGTAAGACAAGTATTCTCGAAAGGACACTTATACATTTCGGGAGAAAATTGAAAATATCTGTGATCGAGGGGGATGTGCAAACTTCATTGGATGCTGAACGTGTAGGGAAGTTTGATGTACCTGTTGTGCAAATAGTAACTAACGGGGCGTGCCATCTTGAAGCGAAGCTAGTTCAGGATGCATTCACCAAACTGGACTTTACACAGACTCAGCTTCTTTTCATCGAAAATGTAGGAAATCTTGTTTGTCCCGCTGCTTATGACCTCGGTGAAGACATGAAAGTTGTCATTGTCAGTACGACCGAAGGCGATGATAAACCCTTGAAGTATCCGAGAATGTTTATGAATGCATCTGTACTATTGATCAATAAGATCGACCTGCTCCCTTATGTGAATTGCAAAATTGATCAATTGAGGAAAAATGCTCTGCAAATAAATCCTTCACTTGAAATAATGGAGATGTCGTGTACTACGGGCACAGGAGTGGACGAATGGTGCAGGTGGCTTGAATCAAAGGTTCGCGGTAAAAAGTGAAAAGCAGGATAAAGATAATAATCCACGGTGCAGTGCAGGGGGTCGGTTTCCGACCTTTTGTTTATCGGCTCGCTATGGAAATGAAGCTGAATGGATGGGTTCTTAACTCATCGCAGGGGGTCTTTATTGAAGCTGAAGGATATAAAGAGGTCCTCGAGGAATTTTTACTCAGAATTGATAAGGAAAAACCACCCCGTTCCTTCATACAAAGTATGGAGTTTTCATATCTTGATCCTGCAGGATATAATGATTTTAATATACGCACCAGTGATGATGAGGGTAGTAAATCTGTTCTCATGCTGCCTGATATTGCAACATGTCCTGAATGCTTAAACGATGTCTTCGATCCATCAAACCGCAGATTTCTTTATCCTTTCACGAATTGTACGAACTGCGGTCCACGATTTAGTATTATCGAAAGGTTACCCTATGACCGTAAGAATTCAACCATGAATATGTTCACTATGTGCGAAGAATGCAGAGCAGAGTATGAAGATCCGCTGAACAGACGGTTTCATGCCCAGCCCAATGCATGTCCAGTATGCGGTCCCCACCTTGAATTATGGAATATGCAGGGGAAATTGTTAGAGTCGCATCAGGATGCTATGGTCAAGTTGATCGAAGAGATCAGAACCGGCAAAATTGCCGCAGTAAAAGGTATCGGCGGTTTTCACCTAATCGTAGATGCAAGAAACGATGAAGCTGTGAAGCTTCTCAGGAAGCGGAAAAATAGAGAAGAGAAACCTCTTGCTTTGATGATGCCTGATATTGAGTGCGTTTACAAATTTTGCGAAGTATCTGAATTTGAGAAAAGATTGTTATTATCACCGGAGTCTCCCGTTGTTTTACTAAAAAGACGAGATGATAATTCTGAATTGGCTATGGGTATAGCACCCGATAATCCATATTATGGAGTTATGCTTCCTTATTCACCGCTTCACCATATCTTAATGAAAGAGCTGGGTTTTCCTGTTGTGGCAACGAGTGGAAATTTTTCAGATGAGCCGATTTGTATTGATGAAAATGAAGCATTATCACGTTTGGAAGGTATAGCTGATGTATTTCTTGTTCATAACAGACCAATAAAAAGACATGTAGATGACTCTATCGTGAGAATAATCCTTGATAGGGAAATGGTTGTCCGCCGCGCGAGAGGATACGCACCATTACCAGTTCAGATCAAAGAAGCTCAAGGTTCGATACTTGCAGTGGGCGGTCACTTGAAGAATAATATTGCCGTATCAGTGAACAATAATATTTTTATCAGCCAGCATATTGG
>JBEKSX010000014.1:0-38733 GCA_049516635.1 Ignavibacteria bacterium
GATATTAACATCACTGATCTCGGCACGAATAAAGTGGTAGATACTTTCCCTTTCACCGTACAGTCAGACTGGCCCTACATCCATTTTGATGATGTAGAATTCAATACTCCGGGTAAGTACAAAGTAAGCTGTCTTAAGAAAGACGGCACGGTCATTGCTTCAGGAGAAATTGAAATTACCGGCAAATGAACGGTTCTAAAGCTGGTTAAAACGTCAGAACGGATAGGATGATAGATCTATATTTTGTTACAAAAAATGAAAAAAACAATTTTATTTATTCTATCTATCTCTTTTAATCTCACTTTTGCGCAAATAAATCCCTGTGTTCAATTCAATGAGCTGAATACGCAGATCAGAGACGGATTAATTTCGCAGGAATCTGCAAAAGATAAAATAAAAGAGCTTATGCCTCAATTGAAAGAATATTTTAAACAGCAAGGGGGTATTGAATCAACGTCTGAAGATTGGGTATTCCCCTTGAAGGGATATGGTTCATCTTCGATCGGCGGTGTAAACGGCAGCGGTTATAATGCACGGGATTACAATTATTTTGACGGGAATAAACACGGTGGGCATCCTGCACATGATATTTTCATACATGATCACAACCAGGATTGTCTTGATGATAATACGGGTGAACCTGTTAATGTCCTTTCCGTGTGTAACGGAATTGTGATTTCCTGCGAACCTGATTGGCAGACCGATAGTGATTTAAGAGGAGGTAAATATATCTACATACTGGATCCATCTGATGATGGAATATTTTATTATGCCCATAACAGTGAGATCTATGTAAAGCCCGGGGATTTAGTTAAAGCAGGTGATGTAATTGCCCATGTAGGCAGAACTGGGTTGAGCGCATACAAAAAACGTTCACCGACCCACCTTCACTTGATGTACCTGCAGGTGGAGGACGGGTATCCGAAGCCGAAAAATATTTACCAGGAATTGTGTAATATGAAGACAAAATGAAATTTTAAATCAGATCTGAAAATGCGAACTGGGAGACGGGGCTAAATAAGTACAATCCTTGCCATTTTATATTAATTCACATTCTCAATTTGCATTTTTAAATTACGAAAAAATCAGTATTATATATCATTCAGTTCTTAAAAATATTATTAGATCCTGACCTAACTCCCAATTATAAAACTTAAATTTTTCTTTAAGGAGGGAAAAATGAAATTAATCATATCTACTATTGTAGGCGCGATAATTTTCTTCGTATTAGGATGGATACTATATGGTATGATATTTATGAATTTCTTCAGAGTACACTATGGAGCAATAATGAGATCACCCGATGATTATAAAATGTGGGCTATTCTTGTTGCGAATGTGCTTGAAGCATTCTTCTTAGCGTGGATTTATCCGAAAGGTTACAAAGGCGGCTCCCCTGCAGGTGAAGGGTTCAAGTTTGGATTTTACATCGGATTGTTAATGGCGGTGCCGTATGTATTCTATACCTGGGCTGAGTTTCCCATTACTTATGTAACTGCTATCGTTGATGCAATAATTATGTTCGTAATGGTTGTTATAGTAGGTCTGGTAATAGGATTAATCTATGGGAAAGGGGCAGGAAAAGAAGTCCCTAAAGAAACAACAGCCTGATCTAACCGGATTATCCTGATTTAAATTTACTCTATGCCATATTACAGTCTGGCATATAGATTTCATTGCCCGCAACTGCGGGCTTTTTTATCATGTGGGATTAATTATTCACAGTATAGGAAATTTTAGATTGTTATATTTGTTGATATAAGTTCGGAAAATAATCTTTGATGCTTAAATAAATCGATGATATTTGAGAAATTCATTGCAGGACGGTATCTACTTTCCAAGAAAAAAATACAATTCATTACTCTCATAACATTAATCTCCATCCTGGGTGTCTCGATCGGAGTCGCCGCTTTAATCTCAGTCCTTTCAGTTTTTAACGGGTTTAACAAATTCCAGGTAAAGACATTGACCGGATTCGACCCGCATATCAGGATAGAGCCTGCTGCAGGAGGACAGTTATCAGATTATAACCAGATAATAGATAAGGTAAAAAATGATGAAAGAGTAACCGGCATTGCTCCTTATACTTTGAATAAAGGTGTAATATCATCCAGAAAAAATAACGTTGTGGTCTTTCTGAAAGGAGTCGATGACAGAAAAATAGCGGGAGTTTCTGATGTAGCAGAAGAGACTCATATAGGTGAATTTAAATTTAATGATGATGAAAATTTTGGCGGGATAGTGCTTGGAATAAATGCTGCTGATAAGCTTCAAACACGAATTGGGGATACAGTAACTGTCATGAGCACTATAGGCATGGAAAAAGCTCTGACGCAGATTGTTCAGCCGAAAACTCAGAAATTTATCGTCAAGGGAATATTCGATATCAGGAATAGGGATTATGATAAATTCTACGCCTTTATCTCCTTTAATTATTCACAGCATTTGTTCGATCTGGGGAACGCCGCCAACGGGATCGAATTAAGACTTCGCGATATTAACGACTCGGAGAATTTTAAAGAAAGATTGAGCAAATTGCTCGGTGCAAATTATACAATAACTACATGGTTCGATATGCACCTGGAGCTTTATTCCGTTATGCTTGCAGAAAAACGGACGGCATATATCGTTCTATGCCTCATTATAACTGTTGCAACTTTCAATATCGCAGGCTCACTAACTATGACAGTGATCGAGAAGAAAAGGGATATAGGAATTTTGAAAGCAATGGGCTCTACGAACGGAAGCATTGTAAAAATATTTATGTTTGAAGGAATTCTGATCGGAATTTATGGTTCGATATTCGGATGTGTGCTGGGTCTGGGAATTTGTTTGCTTCAGATAAAATATAAATTATTCCCTCTGGATCCCCTGGTTTACCCGATAGATGCTCTACCTATCGATATGAGATGGGTAGATTTTGTCCTCGTAGCATGTGCAGCATTGTTACTTTCATTTGCTGCATCTTTATACCCGGCTCTTAGGGCTGCCAGACAGGAACCGATACAGGCAATACGATGGGAATAAAAGAATAAATTTTATAGGTTAAAATTATAAAGGAGTATTTTTGGACCGGAAAATCATAGTAAAAGCTGTAGACCTGGTAAAAGATTATAAAATATCGAGGGATAAATCGCTGAGGGTTCTTAATAACATAAATCTGGAGATATACGAAAGCGAAATTGTTTCCATAGTGGGTGCATCGGGGGCAGGGAAGAGCACTTTATTACATCTTCTCGGAACGCTGGATAAACCGACAAGCGGTGAGGTCGAGTTCGACGGGCAAAATATTTTTCACCTGAACGGGGATAAGCTTGCTAAGTTCAGAAATACCAAAATAGGCTTTATTTTCCAGTTTCATCACCTGCTCCCTGAGTTTACGGCGATTGAGAATGTTGCGATAGCTTCTATGATTTCGGGTAAATCTTATAAAAGTGTTTATAATTCTGCTAAAATACTTCTCGAAGATGTGGGGCTGGGGGACAGGCTGAATCATAAACCTTCCGAGCTTTCAGGCGGTGAAGCCCAAAGAGTAGCCATTGCGCGGGCATTGATTAATTCTCCGATGATAATCTTCGCAGATGAACCTACGGGTAATCTCGATTCGAGGAACAGTGACGAGATAATTAAGTTAATATTCGACCTGAGAAAAAAATATCATGAAACGTTCGTGATAGTTACTCATAACGAACAATTTGCTTCGATGACTGACAGGACCTTAAAAATGGTTGACGGAAGAATTATTAATGATAAGTAGTTTGCAGAGAATTACTGCAAATATAATCTTCTGCACAGTACTTCTCCTTTCGAATATTTTCACACCGCAAACTTTTCCCCAGGATACTTCAAAGGTAAAAATAAAGAATGATACTACTGCTCAACAGGAAATCCTCATCTCCGAGAGCAAGTTCCTGTATTTAAATATGTATGAACCGGATACTATTACGCGTAACAGGATACTTTGGTTTCCTCTGAAATCTACGGAGGATATTTTTAATTATCTGCCCGGTTATTATCTGAATTTCATGGATGTAGGGCAGATAAACCGTTTGAACTATGACCAGCTCGACCAGCATTATTCCGGAGTTTTCAGGAACAGCAGACCTATAAATGATCTTCTTGACGGGAGCATTGATTTTAATTTGTTTTCTAAGAATGAAATTGCTGAGATTGAGCAGACAGACGGGTTTGGAAACTTTTTATATAATTATGATAACGGGATTAATATCATTAGCAAACAGGTCTTTCAATTCCGTCCTTATTCAGAAATAAGCTATTTGCAGGACAGGTTCAATAATCTTTATTTTGACGGAAATTTTCACCAGAATTTTTTCAAACATTTTAATTTTAACTTCGGTATTACAAAACATTCATATGACGGGAATTATTTGAATTCCAGCTTTGATAAATGGCTGGGAAGGTTCAATATCAATTATTTTCCAAAAGAAAGCTTTAACGTTTCGCTGAATGGCAATTATGCCAAGATAAATAGGGGACTGAACGAGGGCATTGACCCATCGCAGATACCGGACTTGAGCAAACAAACGCTTTTCGAAAATGCCATCGATCTTGTAAGAAAACCGGATGCCAGCGAGAGCAAAGAACGATTTGACATAGACCTGACATTTCTCAAGACCTATGGAAAGAAAAAGAATTCATTTTCCAAACTTCAGTTCTTCACCAGTAATTCGTTCAGAAAATACGGAGCTACGGGCTTTCTCAACGATAGTACATCATTTTTGATAAGAGATAACAGCCACTGGATCGATTACGGTGTTAAATTACATCAAACGTTAAACTTCAAATTAATCAATGGATTGGATTTTATTTCTAAAACCGAGTTCGAATACGATAAAGATTACATTTATACTTCATTGAACCCTCTAAATAATTCCGAACGTACGTATTTTCTGGAAGATGCCGGATTTGATACGAAGTATATATCTCTTACCGCCTATGCTAAAGCATACAGGTTTGCATATTATCAGAATAAATTTTTCTATGATTTCGGGCTAAAACCCACTGTGAAAGTCTTTGCAGATACAAACTTTAAAGCTGATCTCTACGGACAATATACCAATTCCAACAGACTGCCGACTTATCAGGAGGAATTTTTAAAGCAATTACCAACAAATGCTTACAGCGGACCCGGGAACGAGAAAAATCAATTTATCAGGACCGGGCTATATTTAAACTATAAAGGTAATGAACTGACCTTTGAATATTATCATAATACGATAAAAGATTATCTGGAATATAGCATCAACCCGGATTTATTTATCATAAACGCCTTAGGGCAGTACAGTACATACGGATTCAATTCAAAACTAAATCTGAGTATTTATCATTTTGATTTACACTTCAACCTGTCAAATAACAACGGCCAAAACGGAGGCTCAGGATTTTATCCTAAGTGGAACGGCAATGCAATGCTGGCTTATCACAATATCTTTTTCAAAAAAAATTTAGAAGTGGAAGTAGGTCTTAATTCGAGATTCTGGGATAATTATACGGCTAACTATTACAATGGGCTGTACAATGATTTTACCGATAGATTAAAGGACACAGTATTATCTCTCTATAGTGATCTCAAGATAAAACGTGATGTGACTCTTGATTTTTTTGTAATAGGAAAGATAGATAAAGCTGTGTTCGGGCTGACTTTCGAGAACATACTCAACCGGCCGTTGATGACAACGGCAATTTACCCTTATCAGCAAAGGGGGGGATTATTTAACGTAATGTCCAGGTTTAATATCACCTGGTATTTTTTGAATTAGCTTTTCCGCACCTTCCAGCACTTCTTCCGCTTCTAGCTTTTTAATGCACTTAAACTCATCTTCTCCCGTGTAAATGCAATTTACGGATTTTGGCGAGTTGAAAAAGCAGGGACTGCATTCCAGGTCTTTTCGAACAACAACATGTTCGCTTTTCCAGGGGTGTAGTTCTTTGTAATTTGTATACGCGAATATTGCAACAGTCGGTATATGCAGACCCGATGCTATATGCATCAGTGCAGCATCATTGGAAATGAAAAGTTTGCATTTTTCCATTAGTGCTATGGTATGCATAATATTATTCACTTCCGGGATATATGTAAAGCTTTCGATGGGTTTATAAATATACTCATTCACATCTTTCTCTGTTCCGAAAAGGAGGATCTGTGCCATATATCTCTCATGGAGCTTTTTAGCCAGTTCGATGAACTTGTCCTTATCCCATCTTTTATTAATATGTCTTTTAAATGTAGCCGAACCTGCATGAAAGCCCACAAGGAACTTATCGACCAGCAGATTATCAATCAAATATTCTGTTGCATGGACTTCATCATCTATACCTACGTTGATGTCATAGCCGCATAACTCCTGCTCGACGGCATCTTTAATTATAAGCTTTATGAGTTCGAAATTTTCCAGGACATTATGCCTGTCCTTAATTTCGTGGGTTAAAGCGTTATTTAAAAAATCATAGTTAGAAAACGAGAAATGGTCATACTTAGTTGCCGGCCTTCTTTTAGCTCCGATGAAGCGGTTTAGAAGATTATATTCTTTTCTATTGGAGGGATAAACATTAATCGAAACATCGTATTTGTTTTTTCTTATAGCAAGGAGTTCCCGAATGGATTTTACCTTCGACTGATGAAGGAAATCGATGAAGAATATCCGGTTAAGATTTCTATTTGACCTGTAGATATCTCTTACTTGCGAAAACATAGCGAGCATATCGATTTGAGAATTAGGAAGATGCTTCTTCAGCACTGAGAGTGCGGGGGAGAACATCACAGCATCACCAATACCGGATAATGCGTTTATTAATATTCTCATTTTATTTTTTTTTGATTATAACGAGATATTTATCGTTAAAATCGGTGTATGAAAGTACTTCGCATTCTGAACCGAATATTTTATTATACAATTCTATACTCCGTGGTTTTTCTATACGGTTGATCCTCAGCTTATTTGCTAAATATACTTTTTTAGAAGGATCCCAAATTGTAACTATGAAATAGGAATTGTGCCTTAGAGATCCCCAGATGTTTCTCATTGCATGGTCGAATTTGCTGTCATCGGTTATATGCTGTGTAACATCGATCATCAAAACAATATCATAGTTCTCCGCTGGCAGGGGAAGTTCGCTAATGTCACCCTGAATAAAATTGTATTCAGGGTAAATCTCTTTAAGCTTCGTTACTGATATCTCCGCGATATCATTACCGGTATATTTTTTTACCCCCAATGATTTTAGGTATTCGGTCCAGTATCCTACACCACAGCCTATCTCGAGGACATTAGGTGTATCATTTATTATAATATTACACTTTTTCAGTTCATTTGAAATAAGCTTTTTTTTCTCTTCATACATTTTCAGGTTCTCTGTATTACTTAACCTGAAATGCCCCACCCCCCGCAGGTCAAAAGAATCGCTGAGCAATTGGTTCCAGAAGGTCTTCGGTCTGTACCGGAATAGCATCCGGAAATATATCTTTAGATCACCTAATTTCATTAATCCCCTTATTTTTTTAGCATATCTGGTGAATATTTCTGTATTTTTTCGAGCTGCAGCAATGCATCGGCACTATCTTTTTTGCCCAGATATATCTGGTAAAGGCTATAATGAGCCATGATGTCATAATCATCAAGATCTACGGCTTTCTTATAATTTTCAAAAGCAGCTTCCTGATTCTTGTTTTGCATATAAAGATCGCCGATGAGCTGGTATGGTAATGCGAAATTGCCGGGTGCAGCATCGAGGGTCTGTTTGAATAAATTAAGAGCTTCCTGGAATTTTGATTTGTCTCTGTATGTATTCAGCGCTTGATTGAACAGGTTAACGAACGTTTTTTTATAGTTTGGGTTCGGAAGCACTTTATTTGTATCTTCTTTTACTTCTTCATCTGTTTTTCTCTTATATATGCATTCTGTGAACCCGTATTCTCTTATTGTGAAATAGGACGGATAATAGTATTTCAGGAAATCATCTGAAGTGAATAAACCCCTTTCTGCATAAGCACTGGGTTTTAATCCCGTTGAGAAATAGATGTAATCGGGTTTCCGGGAAAGAACATAATCTACGTTATAGTGCCTTTCCTTCCAGCCGATCTCGGTATTGGAAGAAATTTCCGGTATCGGTTTCGGATTGTGGGCGATTACCTCATCAGTCAATCCGAGCATATCTATCAGATCAACATCCGAATAAAAAGAGATAGCCCCGATGGTTGTGGCTGCTACCTTGAGTGTTCTGCCTTCGGCGATCGACTTGCTTTTTAGCCATTGTCCTGATACCCGCATTTTTTCTACGAGACCGTTCTCGAGTTCGCTGTATTTTTTTATTTGCTCATACTCGCCTTTATAGGTAAGAAAACAAAAAACTAATACCGCTGCCACGGTGACAAATAATAGGTATGATAATTTATATTTCTTTTCCAATGCTGATACCAGTTGATGGAGCGTTTCCTGAACGAGTATGTAGAAAACCGGCAGAACCGGGATAAAGAATCGGGCAGGTCTGAGTACGTCACCGCCAACTATAATTATGTACAATGAAAAAATGAAAAATATCATTACAAGGTACCGGTACTCATAGGTTCTTTCTTTTGAACGAAGTGTCAAGAGAGAAAGAAGAATTAATATTCCGTACAGCCCATAGGTCTGAGCAAACTCCCAGAAGTAATCCAGCCCGGTTTTAAAATACTCGAGTGAAGCACCTGTTTTTGCATAGAATGTATTGGGCAGCCAGTAACCGTAATAAGCATATCTCCAAAACATATAAATAATAGCAGCGATTAAATATATAGATATCCAGATTATATTTTGTTTGCTAAATAAAAATTTAATCCTGTTTATTGATGCTGATTCTTTTTCCCCCTGGCTTTTAACCCGTAAGCTGACTAAAATTTTATGAAGTACGGTAACTGCGAATATAAGATTTCCTTCCGGTCTGGTTAAAGAAGCCAGAAAAAAAATAAAAGAAGAATAGGGTATGGATACGGATTGTTTTACATTTTCCTTCAAATATAAATAGATCCCTAGTGTGGTTAAGAAACCAAAGAGCCCTGTTTCCATTCCGCTAATACTCCAATATGCAAAAGCACCATTGGATACGGTAAGTAATACTGCAATCAAACTGAATGAAATATTATAATAAGCATTCCTTTTCTTAGGAAAAATATCACTCGATATTCTGTAAATTATAAATAATGTGAGAAGTGATGAAATTACACCGATGGTTTGTGAAGCTGAGATGAAGTTGTATCCGATTTTTTTGACGAAAGAAAGCAGAATTACCCAGAGGAAACAGGTATAACCCTCAACTTTTTCACCTATATTGAACACCAATCCGTTGCCTTCGGTGAAGTTTTTTACATACCTATACGTAATATATGAGTCATCCTGTACAAAATCGAATGACCTGCAATAATAAATGAAAGCTATACCCATGACCAATAATAAAAAGTAGACAATCGGCTTTACACTTTTATCGGTAAGCAATTCCTTTCGGGAACTGCTTTGCTTATGGGATGTTTTCTTTACCTGTTTTTTGGCGGTCATCCGGGATATTTCAATTAAGGTTCATTATTTTCACCACTCTCTTCTTGTATATTTTCATTCTGATCTCCCTCAAGCCTGGCTTTCAATAATTCTATTTTTCTGCTTATCTCAGGTCTCCCTGGCATGACTTTTTCCAGCCTGGTTAAGATATCTATTTCACTGTTATAATCCTTGCGTTCATCGTAAATATCGATGAGTAATCGGTAAGGATTATAATATGAATGAGTATTAGTAGGATTTCTTTTCAATTCCTCGAGTGCTGTTTTTTCAACATCAGGTGAAAGACGGTCAAAATTATTCTTATCCCCTAAATCACCATACAGTTTTGCAACGTCAAATTGTATCCTGTAATCCATAGGGACTATGTTTTCAGGCATATTTTCTTCCATCCTGGCAAGGACTTTAGCAGCTTTATCATTATCGGTGTTAAAATAAGAATAAGCCAATACAAGGTATTGTGACCTGTAGCTCTGGACGATATTCGTGTGAGTCTCATCATAAAAGATGCCCGGATCATCCAGACCTCTGAAGAAGAAACCATGCTGCGGTGTTTTCGAGTGTGATGTGGGAGTGTTAAGAAGGTTCTCAAACATTAAATCACTTACCCGGAATTGTTTTCCGCTCTCATCCTTGAAGGGTACAAGTCTCTTAGCCATTCCATCCTGGATAAGATAATCATCCAATCCTATATAGTTATCCTTAGATACAGAGACCGAAAAGTATACCGGTCTCCGCCATTGATTAGATCTGATAATATCAAAGACCATCAGGTCTGATACTCTCACTCCTTTGATTTTACCCTCACTAATTGTTGCCGGCATTTTCCACGATAATTTGTCTGGTAGTTCCTGGTTTTCTCTCATCGAATCGGGATAAGCTTCTGCGGGTACTTCAATGCTTACCGGTTTGAAATCGCCCCACTGCGTTGGCTGCAATCCTTCTATTTCCTGATCGGTTAAATTAATGGGTACTTTCAAAGCCCCGTATGGTGATGAATTTTTCAATTGCTTGATATACCAGGGCATCTGCAATAAACTGAGGTTAACAACCCTTACATCCGGTCTGTACCCTACAGATTGTAAATACCAGATAGGGAATGTATCATTATCACCATTAGTAAAAACTATGGCATCTTTATCCAGACTCTGGAGTATGTTGTATGCATTATCAAAGGGAAGATAATCGCTGTGCCTGTTCTGGTAATGATAATTTACCCTGAACATGTTGACCGGGACAAAGATAAATGCTCCAAGGAGTACGATGATACCGAAGGATTTAACCAAAACTTTATTTTTAACGGCAGATGATATCAGCTCAATTATTCCCATTACTCCTATCCCTATCCACATCGAGTAAACAAAGAAGGCACCTTCGTAAAAATAATCTCTTTCACGGGGCTGCGGATCCTGCTGGCGCTGAAACAAAGCACTTAATACACCTGTTAGCAGGAACAGCCACAAGAACGAGAGCCCCAGCTTCCAATCCTTCCTGAAATGATAGAATAGCCCGATCAGTCCGAGAAGAAAGGGAATACCATAGAGCTTCTTCCAGTCTATTCCCTGGTCCATATTGTAACCTGCCCGACCGATATACTGCCATCCGAGATAACGGTTGAACATCAGGTTTATCTGGTAACGCCACATAAAATCCAGATCGCTTGAGTAATTCACCCATGTCTTGTTATGCATGGGTTCGTGCGAGTATCTTCTGGGCCAGAATGGAGCATTGCCGTATTGTTCACGGTTCAAGTAAGAAACCAGGTTCTGCATGTTTCCCGGTTCATTCTCGTTGATGGGCAAATTATCTACCCTTGCCCTGAGAAGCACTGATGTATATATCGAATAACCAAGAAATACCAATAAGATAGAGGAAAAAATAAATGCTTTTGTATGCTCTTTTTTTCTGAGCGATCTGATAGTTCCGTATATGAGAGCCGGAATAATGAGAATTGCTATCCACTTAATGACAGTACTATCCTTTATCTTGAACAGGCCAAGATCACCGGCTAACCATGAAGGATACCAGAGAGTAATCACAGGATAAACAATTAAAAAAGCCCCGCAAGTAATAAGAAATGCTATCAAAAAACCTTTTCTGCTGAATTCATATTTTCGGAAGTAATATATTAATCCAGCGGCCAGTATTACCTGTATCACCAGAAGGTGAATTCCGAGAGCCAAGCCTGAAATGAATGCAAAGAGCAGCATTATCTTCCCGCTTCCTTCTTTATCAGCGTTCTCATGCCAGTATATTATGAGCCAGACACACAAAGCTACAAGCAGAGTACCAAAAGAATAAACCTCTGACTCCAATGCATTGAACCAGAATGAATCACAAAATGCATATGATAGTGCACCGATCGCCGATGAGCCGAATATCGTAAAAGCATCCCAATTATTATCGGGCTTACCCTTCCAGCTTTTAATAACCATTACCAGTACAAGATATAGTAACATGACCGTAAAACCTGAACTGATAGCCGATACCGCATTAATTTTTACAGCGGGATTGGAACCTATGGGGAGCAGTGTAGCAACCTTTCCTATAAGGGTCCATAATGGGGCTCCGGGAGGGTGAGGAACAGAAAGGGTGTATGCGCAGGCAGCAAATTCACCGCAGTCCCAGAAGGATAAATTAGGCTGCATTGTTATTAAGTATACGATCGACGAAAGGATAAAAATTACCCCTGCAGTTATATAATTTTGCTTTTTATAATCCATTATGTTGAAAAAAAATATAGAAAGCAAATATATTTATAAAGCGTCTGATTTACAATGAAAATAGGTTATGCGAATTAATGTAATAGAAATGCCCGCATTCTTTGGATACGGGCATCGAAAATTATTTTCAGAAAGTAATTAGAGATACCGCACAATCATTTTACCAGAACCATTTTGTTTGTTTGTACAAAATCACCTGCGGTAATACGATAGAAGTATGTACCGCTGGAAAATCTTGTCCCATCCCAATTCAGCGTATAATAACCGGCCGGCTTTTGTTCGTTCAGCAGTGTTTGAACTTCCTGACCTAGTATATTATATACCTTTATCTGTACCAATACATTTTTCGGGATAGCAAAGTTTATTGTAGTTGACGGATTGAAGGGATTCGGGTAATTTTGTTGAATTTCGAATTTTGCAGGAACGTTGGTCCCGATCTTCTTTACTCCGATAGGATCAATTACCTGCACATCATCAATGTGTACAAAAATACCGTCAACCGAAACATCAATGTAATATCTGAATCCTATCCATATGTACTGTCCAGCAAAAGCATCCAGAAATTCATAATCCTGAAAGAATGTTCCCCATGGTCCGGGACCGTAATGCAGTGTTATTATATAATGATTAAAGTGAGCCGGTAATGAATCTACGGTACTTACCCAAATTTGCATACTGTCTTTTAATGTAGGTGAACCGCCGCAAGACCAAAAGCTGAGGTAATCGTTTATGCTTATGATTCCTAATTTCGGCGTTACCAGCCAAGCATCAGCTGTATCGTAACTGCCTGGTGATGTAGTGTCATACCCCGAGTACCAGCTTACACCTATAGCTTTGTGACCTGTATGAGCCACGGAACGACGGGGATCGGCTATGCCCGGTAAGTTGACTCCTGTATCCCGAACAGTCCAGTTAAATAATGGATCGATCTGAAAATTCCGCATATTCCATTTTGTCCAGCCGGGTGGAAGATGTAGCGAATCATAATTCTCAAAGCTTTCGTTTATTCTAACTATTTGAGAATTCGAAGAAGAACAGATTAGAAAAAGAGAGAAGGAAAGAAGTATAAAGTATTTCATGCTTACCTCCATTTTAAGTTAAATTGAAAATTTTAACTTTGTTACTTTAATATAATCAATAATATATGATAAAAAAATCAAGTATTAGGATTATAATATGTTATAAACATATTATCTATATGTAATTTTTCTATAATTGTATGAGTAAATATATATAGGTAAATTAACAGATTAGATTAATTTAGATAGCCTCGAAATTTCAAAAATAGTGTAAATTTATGAAAATTATTACCGGGGGAGCAGGATTTATCGGCAGTGCGATATGCTGGCGTTTGAATACGCTCGGGATAGAAGATATAATAATTGTTGATTCGGACATGGACGGCACCAAGAAAAAAAACCTGGAAAATCTGAAATACAGCGAATTTATGGATAAGGTGACGTTTCTCCAAAAAATTACAAACGGAACATTCCGAGGAAAACCGGATACATTATATCATATGGGTGCATGTACTTCCACCACTGAAGAAGATATGGAATACCTTAAGAAAAATAATTTTGAATATTCGGTACATCTTGCAGAATGGACATTGAAAAATGATATCCGATATATATATGCTTCCAGTGCAGCTACCTACGGTGACGGCTCGATGGGTTTTGATGATAGCCTTTCACTTATTCCGAAGCTCAAACCTATGAACAAATACGGCCTGTCAAAACAGATGTTCGATCTCTGGATACTGGAGAACAAATATGAAAATAGAGTAGCAGGGTTAAAGTACTTTAATGTGTTCGGTCCGAACGAAAATCACAAAGGTGACATGAGAAGTATGGTCAATAAAGCATATTCTGAGATAATGAAATCAGGAAAGTTAAAATTATTCAAGTCATATAAAACTGAATTTAAGGACGGTGAGCAGAAAAGAGATTTTATCTATATAAAGGATGCGGTAGAAATGACTATCTTCTTTGATCTGATCAACCCGGTGGGAAAAAGTAAAAACGGTATTTACAACATTGGTACAGGCACAGTATGCACCTGGAACCGTCTGGCAAGAGCAATATTCACTTCACTGGATATGACTCCTGATATAGTATATGTGGACATGCCCGGTAATATAAAAAATCAATACCAGTATTACACTGAAGCTAATCTCGATAGATTAAGAAATGCAGGCTATAATAATAAAATAATGAGTATTGAAGATTCAGTGAGAGATTATGTGGTTAATTATTTATCGATGGACAAGTATTTGAGCGTTAGCTGAGCGTCTAACGTACGGCTTTCCATTCCTCGGAAACAGCTTTATGTTTGAATAGAACAGAGATAGCATTTTTAGTCCAATCCCAAAAGACCCGCGCGTAACCATACCTTCTGTACCTGCGCGGTGATTCATAAACAGTTACTTTACTGAGAAATCCGATCTTCCCCATTTTCCGTATTCTCCTAAAAAGGTCGAAATCCTCGCCTGCGGGAAGTGATTCATTGTAACCGCCCAGTTTGAAAAAAATATCTTTCCTGACCATTTGGCATTCGCCTCTGCCCATACCCAGTCCTAGAAAATTAATGAGTCGCACATATCTGTTATAAAAGTTATGGAATAATTTATCGGATAATATCTCCTGCTCGGGGTACACCCTGAAATTACATGTAAGAGCGAAGACCTTTGAATTCTCGAATGCTTGGGTTGCGGAAATAAATAAAAGGTCGGGATCTTGTATTAACGTATCCGCATCGATGAAGAATAAATACGTTCCGTTCGCATTATATGCCCCGGCATTCCTTCCCACAGGTATGTTTTGTTTTTTATCTTTGGAAGCTTCAATAATTTGACCAACTTTTGTGCGGACCAAATCGAGAGTAGAGTCGGTACTGCCCCCGTCAGATATGATTATTTCAATATGAAATTTTTCTCTTCTTTCAGGAGTGAATTGCGAAAGGGTTCGTGTGATTAATTTCTCTTCGTTTAGGGTGGGAATGATAATGCTGATCAAAGGGGGATGCCCGTCACTATCCAACGCTTATCCCCCAGACTATGCGGGTTTACCCGATTTCTTCAGGTCTGAGACCATTGCTGCATAACCTTTCTTCTTCAATGTACGCAATGCTCTTGTGCTCAGTTTTAACCTTACGAATTTATTTTCTTCCGGTATCCAGATCTTTTTTGATTTTAAATTGGGTATCTGTCTCATCTTAGTCCTGTTATTTGAATGTGAGACGGAATTCCCCGTTAAAGGTCTTTTACCTGTAAGCTGACAAACTTTAGACATCTCTTTTTATGCTAGTAATTAAAAACTTTTATATTTCAGCGAGGCAATTACTGCACAGCCTGACATTTCTTTCGAGATATTTCCATGTTTCCTTCTCGGTTTTTACGGAATTCACCATCTTTGCATTGATCATCTTTGCGCTCTTTTTACAGACCGGGCATATGATTTCAGCGTCTTTTTTTGCTAATTTTGCTGCTTTTTCAGCGAATGTTAATGATTTTGCCATTTTGATTTTTTAATAGAATTACAAAGATAAATCATATTTTCTTTAAAATAAAGTCGAATGTGCCTTTAATAATTGGTTACGATCCAGGTTCCGGTAGTCCCTATCCGTAATACGGGCATAGGCAGGAATCTGAAATGATTTAATATGTCCTTCATCCAGACCATAAATTTGGAATTACCGGGTATTATTTTTCTCCAATCAAAATCAAAACCAATGTAGTAATACTGGTATCTTTTAGTATAATCAGTATGACCTTTTACTCCATATCCCAGTACAACATTCAAAAAATCGGGCCAGTATTTTTTCGCTTTCGAGGGTAGAAAGTGGTGTATTCCGATAGACAGCCACATAGTCTGCCCGTCATAGTCATCCAGGAATGCACCCTGTTTTTTTCCGTTCCTCATATCTTCTGATGGAAAATAACTCCATTTGAAATTAAATTCCTGTAACGGTGTATAAGTGTTTTGAAGAACAGGGTAGAATGCACCCATAGTGTTAAATAATTCATCCCCCATACTAAAACCCCAATCCCGTGCATATCCGTCTTCGATCTCGATATCGGTCATGTATGCCAGGCTGAACAATGCCCCTCCCCAAACCGAAACAGTTCTATTAAATCCTGCCCATTCGAATGCTCCGCTGTATAATTTATTAATAAATGCACCATCGAAGAAATGGCCTAATTTATCGGCAGACATAGCATATTCCCAGTCATTCTGAATATGGAAGAAACCCCGTTGTCCCGACCACCACGCATTCCTCTGAAAATTATGAAGCCAGATACTTGCTCCGACGGTTACTCCTGAAATTGCTGTTACCTTTATAGGGTTTATTTCTGCGTCTTTATCTTTTATTGTTTTTAGCTTTTGGTTTGAAGTAAGAGGGTTCTGAGCATTATTTAAAAAAGAATTATTTTTTTTAGCAGATTGATTTGAAACAGTGATTAACTCCTGCGAGCGTAATTTAATAGGTACAAAAAAAATTATTAAGAGGATGAAATATGTTAAGAGCCTGAACATCTTATTTCACATTAACAGTAATGATTAGTGAATAATTATCTTACCAATGAAAAGAGTAAACCCGAGATAAAACTCGAGGTACGTAATATTTCTGCTTTTATCCAAATTAGTGTTGAGATCAGTAGAGGCTTGATCCAGCAGGTTAATTTTATTCCTGCTGCCCGGGTTAATGTAAGCCGGTTGAGTATATTCCGATTTTTTTCCAAGCAGGTTGGCAAATTTGAATCTGGTTCCGAATACAAAACCGAGATTCTGTGAGATTCTGTAATCAAAACCTGCTTCTGCTCCAATTCCTAAACGCGAGGTAGAATTTATTGAAAATGTTTCCTGGTCACCGGGATTTGGTCCCACTGCAGTATTAGGAGTTTGTATGTAATAACCCCAGAGGTAATTATAATCTAATTCCAAGCCCACAAAAGGCATTACGGGTTTTTTCGGAAAGAATATATATTGCAGTCCCAGTCCTGCGAAGATATCGCGAAGCATAAGTATACTCGAGCCGGGTGTGGAACTATAGGTCAAAGGACCCTTCAGGGGGTATCCGTTGCTGATATTGTTGGAATCTATAAAAGCTATACCGAAGTCATTATTTTGAAGTTGTGCGAAGCCAAAAGAAATAAATGGATAAAGATTAGCTTTTTTGTTAACACCGTATTTCAGGTTGAAATGGAAACCAACACCGTGCACAAGCCCGTAGTTTTTGAAAGTAAAGAAATCTGCCATATGTCCGTATGCATTCCCTACCGGAAGCTCAAAAGAGCCCGCAGCTTCGATTATAAATTGCGGCGGTTTGTAATTGATTCCGGAAGGAGCTTGTTGAGATTGCAAAGAGTGAACCGACAATATGTAAATAACAAGTATGTAAAGAAATCTGGGTATATGATGATAGCGTTGTTTCTCGTTTAAGGTTAAAGGCATATATCTGGAAAGAGATTTACATTATATTTCCGGGTAACATTCCTGGTGTATATAGATCTTACCGGCTATATCTTCAGTATAAATTTATATTACCCTGACACAAAAAATATTTATTTTCAAATATATACAATTTTTTGCTAAGAATCATTATTTTTTCTAATATGAGATGAAACACCCCGAAAAGCCAATATTTGAACAGTTCTTTTTAAATTGATTTTGCAACACTATTAAAATATCTTTGTTTAGAGATATTATGAAAACATTACCTATTTATACATACGGCTTTGACATTTTGAGGAAGAAAACAAGACGATTAGCGAAAATTGATGATAAAGTGATCGAACTTGTCCAGAATATGTTTTATACGATGCATAAAGCAAATGGGATCGGTCTGGCTGCTTCCCAGGTAGGGGTGGACATGGCTTTAACTGTGATCGATTTATCAAAAATTCAGGAAGAAGAAAATCACGATCCTCTTATCAAATATGAACCAATAATTCTAATTAACCCGAAAGTATCGGATTCCGCAGGTGAAATCGTCCTAGAAGAAGGGTGTTTAAGCTTGCCGGCGCTACGCTCTGAAGTGAACAGACCTGAAAAAGTATATATCGAATATCAGGACCTGGACCTGAACAAGCAAAATATAGAGCTTGCCGGACTTATGGCGAGAGTAGCACAGCATGAAATAGACCATTTAAACGGCATACTTTTAATAGATCATCTATCCAAAGAAACCAAACGGAAATTCAAGGAAAATTTGGATAAGATTAAAAAAGGCGAAATACAAACGAATTACATTCTTGCAGCAGTATCCCGAAAAAAGAGAAAAACAGCCAAAAATAATATACTCTACAGGATCTGAGTATTATGAATATTATCTTCATGGGGACTCCGGAATTTGCTGTACCTTCCCTTAATATTATCTTATCGTCTCACCATCAGGTTTCAGCTGTGGTTACAGCTCCCGATAAACCACAGGGCAGGGGATTAAAACCGGCAGAAAGCGCCGTAAAAAGAACTGCTCTTAGCCATGATCTAAATATTTTACAGCCAGATGATCTACATGATAAATCATTTTCAGATAAAATACAGGAACTCTCACCTGACCTGATAGTAATAGTAGCGTTCCGGATCCTGCCAAGAGAAGTGTTTACCATACCGAAATTCGGTTCGATCAATCTTCACGCATCTCTGCTTCCTAAGTACCGAGGAGCAGCTCCGATAAATTGGGCTTTAATCAATGGGGAAAAGGAAACGGGAGTTACTACGTTTTTTCTAAAGGAAAGGGTTGATACAGGGAATATTATCATGGCAGAAAAATGTTCGATCAGCGATGATGACGATGCGGGTACTCTTCATGATAAATTAGCTTTACTGGGTGCCAATACACTCATGTCAACACTAAACCTTCTCGAAATGACAAACGGCAATGTTCCTGTTTATGAGCAATCGGAAGCATTGTACACCAGAGCTCCTAAGATTTTTAAAGAATTCTGTAAAATTAACTGGGATAATTCAGCGAGAACATTGTATAATTTTATTCGGGGTCTATCACCTTATCCGACTGCATTCACTCACCATAATGGTAAGATTCTTAAAATTTTCAGAACATTGTGCAGCTCAAAAGATATGGGCAGTACATTGATACATTTAGCGCCCGGTACTGTAGAGATACGCGATGGGAAAATGCATGTTATCTGTAATGATGGTTTTATAGAGATACTCGAGATTCAGCTGGAAGGGAAGAAAAGAATGAGCGTTTCTGAGTTTATCAGAGGTTACAAAATTCAACACGGGGATATGCTAACCCATGATTTAAGCGGATCATAATTATACTTTTTCATTTTGACTTCTCATTTTTAATATTTTAATCTATATTAGAATAAGGGGGAAATAATGAAATCTATATTATTATTCTTTGTTTTATTTTTAACTCTGACCTTTGCTACATTTACTCAAAATTACTGGACACAGATCGCGCAATTACCTTCTAATATAGAATGTTTTACGAACGGTTCGGGGAGCACATTATTTGCAGGTACCCTCGGCAGCGGGGTATATATATCCTCTAACGGAGGTGATAACTGGTCTCAGGTGAATAACGGACTTACTAATCTAAGGATTTATTCGCTTGTGTGGGGACCAACAGGATTATTCGCCGGAACAGACACCAGCGGTGTTTTCCGTTCAATCAATAACGGAAACAACTGGACACACACCAACCTAACAACTCATTTTAAGGTTAAAGCATTAGCAATCGGCACTGATAGTTCTGTTTATGCTGCAGCTTTCGGTGACGGTCTTTACAAGTCAACGAACAACGGAGCGAACTGGTCACATTCTCTACCGAATGATTCCGCGGAGGCACTTGCAGTACATCCCGGCGGAAATCTTTTTTTGGGCAGCTGGAATCCAAATGCGATATTCCGTTCAACAGATAAAGGAATTACATGGACTATTGTCGATTCGGGAGCACACGCATTTAATACTATCAAAATTAGCCCATACAACAATGATGTCTTTGGCATTACGGGTGCTCTCATCACGGATGGCATTATCGGTGACATCATCGTACGTTCTACTGACGCAGGAGGCAGTTGGACAGCTCCTTACAGCTTTGCAACATCTTCTTACGGTATGGTTATTAACAGCCTTGGTCATATCTTTGTAGGGCGTTATATTGGAGCGTGGGAATCTACCGACAATGGTTTAAATTGGCAGGTACATAATTCAGGTATAAATACCAATAACGGCATCTTGCTTTCATATTGTATCAATGCCGGCGGGTACATACTAGCGGGACAGGAAACCGGTACTATCTACCGCAGTGTACAATCAACAATTGGTATTATAAAAATAAGCAGTGAGGTGCCGAAAGATTTTTTACTTTCTCAGAACTACCCCAACCCCTTCAACCCGTCAACAAAAATTAAGTTTGAAATCCCACCGTCCCCCCTTAGCGAAAGGGGGGTAGGGGGGTTCACGAAACTGATCATCTACGATCTCCTTGGACATGAGGTAACAACCCTCATTAATGAACAGTTGATGCCCGGTACTTATGAAGTCGAATGGTCTGCCTCCACGGGGAATAGAATTTATTCGAGCGGTATATATTTCTATAGACTGTCAGTAGGAAGTTTTATCGAAACCAGGAAGATGATACTGGTGAAATGAATTTTCGGAATTTCATCTGATGAAAAGGCGTCTAGCTTCTAAGACGCCTTTTTTCTTTTATAAACCGCAATAAATCACCAATTTTTAGTAATTTTTTAGTTGCACTACTTCTCACAAATGCCCATTCTTGTCTGTAAAAGCTAACCGAAAACTATCTTATTTTTATCTAAATATAGGAGATTTAACACAAACCCCACAATATTCAATACTTTTATACAGTAATATCTAAGGCACAAACTTCAATAAATTTCTTTGGTGCTATTAGTTAAAATCTATATTTTACAACATTGAAAACCGGTCGTTTACATATTTAAACCGGTGAATTCTCAGAGATCTTAATTAACATTATTCACTAAATTTAATCTAAGGGGCTATGAGTAAAGTAAATAAGATTCTGGTCATATCATTCATTACTATATTAACTTCACAACTACTTTCACAATCCGGATGGGTTCAGCAACAATCACCTACGAGTAATCCGCTTTATGCCGTTTATTTCACGGATACATTGACAGGGTGGGCAGCAGGTCAGACCGGTACAATATTGAAAACAACAAATGGAGGTAACCTGTGGTCTATCCAGCAGAGCGGAGTCAATAGTGTTTTACGTTCAATTTATTTTATTAATTCAGCTTCAGGGTGGATCGTTGGCAATAACGGACTGATACTGAAAACGACGAATGGCGGAACAAACTGGACGATAAAGCTAAGTAATACATCCAATAATCTCAGGTGTATTTACTTTTCATCTAACAGCGGATGGATAGTCGGAGAGAACGGCACGATCATAAAATATTATTATAATAGCGACTATTGGGCAGTACAGCAATCACCTGTTAATTCTAATTTGAACTCCATTTGTTTTCCTTCAGCATCTTCGGGATGGGCTGTTGGGGAGAAAGGTATAATATTGAACACTACAAACTCGGGGTATTCATGGCAGGTAGCACAAAATCTTGGAGACCTTCATACATTTTATGCTGTGTCTTTTCCAACAACGATGACAGGTTACGTAGCGGGACAATATATCGATCCTTCGGGATATAAGATATCTTATCTCTTTAAAACTCCGATGGGGGGCGAGTACTGGTATTTTCAGCTTCCAGGTCTTAACTCTATATTAAGGTCAGTTGCATTTGTTAATATGAATAAAGGAATAGCTATTGGTGATTCGGGTAGGATAGTAGGTACTATTAACGGTGGAGATAATTGGGTATTGCAGAATAGCCATACGACTAAAAATCTGTATTCGGCTACTTTTCCTTCATCATTCTCCGGTTGGGTTGTAGGTGAAAACGGTATCATTTTAAGAACGCAGAACGCGGGTTTCAATGATACTCTTTATACATCGAGAAGGGACCTCGGTGTAATTCCAATAGTTGTCAATAACTCGGCTCTTCTTAATGCAAAGTATAGAGTTATGTTCAGAGCACCGGATACATCATACAATATACTCCGTTCTTTAAATAACGGAATTTCATTCGATACTATTTACAGCCATATACTTCTTAGTGATACGGGAAAAGCTTTTGATGGGTTGCTTTTGCGTGTACAAAAGATCCGATTTGACAGTTCAGGTGCAGGCTATAATGTTGTTTACACGGGTAATGTGGGTGTAGTAAAAGATCCTGTAAGAGGAAGGGATACTATACAGACGAGGTTGTACGGATGGGATTATATCCCGCACCAAAATAGATTTGTCGAGGGCAGTAAATATTGTATTGATCCGCTCTCAAAACCCTGGCAATCCATTTCTATGTCTCTGTCATATCCAGCCTCCTATACATATTGTGGACGCCCATCTGGTCTGCGACCGGAAAAAATAAGAAAAGTAAAAATCATATTTACCGGTTATGGAAACGGGCAAATAGCTTATAGATATGTTGCAACCGGTTGGACTCAATATGTCTTCCGCGATATGAAACCTGTACCTTTCAAGGTTTACGAATTTGACTATACTGATAGCAGTAACACAGACAGGCAGTTAAATTG
Source organism: Ignavibacteria bacterium (assembly GCA_049516635.1). Classification (GTDB taxonomy): domain Bacteria; phylum Bacteroidota; class Ignavibacteria; order Tepidaquicellales; family OLB5; genus JBEKSX01. Next base: position 22,888 of record JBEKSX010000014.1, read on the forward strand.
CGCTTTTCTGGAAGATTCGATTATTTTCCAGCCAACAGGTACATGGGACCCGACACCTGACAGCCTTGGCAGCAAGAAGGTTTTATATATATTTAATTCTAATTACAGTCCCAATCCTGATCCATTTTATACTACCAAAAATTTATTTCTTAATCAACCTCTAATTGATGTTATGTATGTCTGGTCAGCAAAACTAATTTCACCGGGACTGAATTATCATACCGGTGACCAGTTCATCATTTATCCCTATACAGTCACCAGGCCTGATATAGTGCCCGGTTATCCTTTATACTATGAATTTGCAACTCAAAGCTTGATAGGTATAAGGAAAATTTCCACCTATGTGCCGAGGGATTATTCTTTATCACAGAACTATCCCAACCCGTTCAATCCCTCAACAACGATAAAGTTTGAAATACCTAATTTCCCCCTTCTGAAGGGGGTCAGAGGGATGGGTGTTCGGTTAATTATCTACGATATCCTCGGCCGTGAAGTTACAACCTTGGTCAATGAACAACTCAAATCCGGTACTTACGAAGTAACATGGGACGCATCTAAATATGCAAGCAGTGTATATTTTTATAAGCTAACAGCAGGTGAATTTACCGAAGCAAAGAAGATGGTGTTGATAAAATAGCGAAGCTATTTTTGCCTGCCCGACGGCTTAGTCGGGCTTATTAATAAATAATTTTTTATGAAAGCAGGATCAACATGTATAAAATGTTAAAAAAAATTCAAAGAGAATCAAAAATTAAATTATTCATAGCATCCTTAATACTGGTTAGTATTAATATTGCATTTGGTCAGATTAATATCCCGCTTGTTGAAAATGCTGATCATATTCCTGTAACGTTACAGCAGGTTAAATTTGATGCTAACAATATTTCTACATGGATAATTAATACAGGTATATTCAATCAGGATCTGTCTCAAGTCAACTTTCCCGGTTTCGAATGGCCTAAAGGTACGGGCAAGTATGCAATATTTACTTCGGGATTATGTATTGGTGCTTACGTAAATAACGAGCTCAGGGAAGCTATGGCTTCGTATAAGGGAGAGTATGCTCCGGGTTATGTCATGGATTCTGCAGGTCACACTCTTGTTAAGACCGATTTCCGCTTTAAGATTTACAAGGTTAAACATGGTGATAGCTATATTACTAATCCCGATTGGCTTAATTGGGGACTGATGGTTCCATTCGGTGCACCGTATATAGATGTTAATCATAATGGTACCTACGAACCTATGGTAGATACCCCGGGAATCAAAGGTGCAGTTCAAACACTATTCTGCTGTTTAACGGACGGTTTCCCGGATGAACATAAAATAGGAGAAGGATTTGGCGGAGGAACATTACCTTTATATGCAGAACTTCATCTTACAGCCTGGGCATACACCTCAGGATGTTTGAACGATGTTCAGTTCTTTAAATGGGTTGTGATAAACCGCAGTCACAGCCAATGGAATAAAACATATTTTGCAATTTTTAGCGATTGTGATCTTGGGATGCCGAATGATGACTATAACGGATGTGACACAACATTGCAGATTGGCTATACGTATAATGGTGAGGATATGGACGGAACGGGAAATGGGGTTTCGTATGGTTTGCATCCTCCTGCAGTGGGAATGATATTATTGAATAGCCCTGTCAACAGATCTGTGAATCCCCCGAAAAAATTAAATATGTCTTCTTTTGTTTATGTGACGGGGACAAGTACTGCCGGACCGCAATGTGAGAAAGACGCAAACGGTGAGCCACTTCCAGCTTATAACTTTATGAAAGGTATTAAAAAAGACGAAACTCCGTGGGTTATTCCGCCGGGAGGGAGCTCGCAATATATCACGAAATATTGCTACTCGGGTAACCCTGAAACAGGACAGGGCTGGAATGAGGGAATACCGGGTAATCCGTCGGGTTCTGTACAAAATTGCGGCGGACCGGGTGTGGTAAGTGGAACCATAGTAGCGGTAAACTACTTTGGTGACAGGAGGTTTATTCTCGGTTCAGGTGCTGATAACTTCACTGTTAATCCGGGTGACACGCAAACAATCGTTATGGCTCAGCTTATTGCCCGCGGAACCGATAACCTGAACTCAGTTACAAAGCTTAAACTGCTAGCCCAATGCGTTTGGGATTTCTATAACCAGTATATCGGGATAAAGCCGATATCATCTTCAGTTCCAAGATCATTTGAGCTGTATCAAAATTACCCCAATCCCTTTAATCCGTCAACAAAGATCAAGTTTGAAATTAGACCTCCCCTTTCTCCCCTCCTTGCCAAGGAGGGGACGGGGGTGGTCCTGAAGATCTACGATATCCTCGGTCGTGAAGTCACAACTCTAATAAATGAACAACTCAAACCCGGCGCATATGAAGTTGAGTTCGACGGGACAAATTACCCCAGCGGGGTATATTTTTACAAACTAACAGCAGGTGAATTTACTGAAACAAAAAGGATGGTGTTGATAAAATAGCGAAGCTATTTTGGCCTGCCCGATGTAGGCGGGAAACCCGGCTTAGTCGGGCATATTAAATGAATAAAATTTTTTTAAGAAAGCAGGATCAACATGTATAAAATTTTAAAAAAAGTTCAAAGAGAATCTAAAATAAAATTATTCATAGCATCTATGATACTGGTTAGTATTAATATTGCATTTGGTCAGGATAATACGGTATCAGGTCAAAATCAGAATTATACACCGGTTGTTATTCAGCAGGTTCTATTGGACGCGAATAATATATCATCCTATATTATTAATACGGGTATATTTAATCAGAATGTACTTTCTGTTAACTGGCCCGGTTTCGAATGGCCTAAAGGAACGGGTAAGTATGCAATATTTACTTCGGGATTATGTATTGGCGCTTATGTAAATAACGAGCTCAGGGAAGCTATGGCTTCGTATAAAGGTGAGTATGCTCCGGGTTATATCGTAGATTCATCCGGTTACACTCTTGTTAAAACGGATTCACACTTCAAAATTTACAAGGTGAAACGTGGTGACAGCTATATTACAAATCCCGATTGGCTTAACTGGGGTCTGATGGTTCCTTATGGTGCTCCCTTCGTAGATGTTAATCACAATGGTATTTATGAATATTTCGCAGATACTCCGGGGGTAAGTGGTGCAGTTCAGACTTTATTTGTCTGCCTCACAGATGGTTTCACTAATGAACACAAAATAGGAGAAGGGTTTGGCGGAGGGACATTACCGCTCTATGCTGAAGTACATATGACAGCATGGGCATACACTTCAGGGTGTCTGAATGATGTGCAATTTTTGAAATGGGTTGTGATAAACCGGAGTTACAGTCAATGGAATAAAACATACTTTGCCATTTTTAGCGATTGCGACCTTGGTTATCCCAGTGATGATTATAACGGTTGTGATACGGCATTACAGCTTTGCTATACTTATAATGGAGAGAATATGGACGGCACCGGCAATGGAGTATCTTACGGTTTGGATCCGCCTGCTGTGGGGATGTGTTTGCTTGAGAGTCCTATCAACAAAGGAATTAATCCATCCAGAAGAATTGGTTTGAGTTCCTTTAATTATATAACCTGCACAAGTTGTCCCAGTCCGGAATGCGAAAGAGATCCGAATGGTGAACCTATCGGGGCATATAATTTTATGAGCGGAGTGAAAAAAGATAGAACACCATGGGTTTTCCCTCCGGGGGGCAGTGCAAACTACGTAACTAAATTTTGTTATTCAGGAGACCCGGAAGCAGGTCAAGGCTGGACTGAGAACTCCGGTTCCGTATGGAACTGCGGTGGTCCGGGGTTTTATTCGGGAACGATTGTTCCGGTAAACCCCTTCGGGGACAGGAGGTTTATTCTAGGTTCAGGAGCGGATAATTTAACCGTTAATCCGGGTGACACGCAAACAATTGTTATGGCTCAGCTTATTGCCCGCGGAACCGATTACCTGAACTCGGTTACAAAACTTAAACTCCTTTCCGGGTGCGTTCGTGATTTCTATAACCAGTATATCGGGATTAAACCTATATCATCTTCAGTTCCAGGATCATTTGAGCTGTATCAGAATTACCCGAACCCGTTCAATCCGTCAACAAAAATAAAGTTTCTAATCCCCGATTTCCCCCTTCTGAAGGGGGTCAGGGGGATGGGTGTTCGGTTAGTCATCTACGATATCCTCGGCTGCGAAGTTACAACTCTCGTGAACGAACAACTCAAACCCGGCACGTATGAAGTTACGTGGGATGCCTCGGACTATCCGAGCGGGGTATATTTTTATAAGCTTACTACGGATAACTTTAACCAAACTAAAAGGATGGTTCTGATAAAGTGAAAAAGATATTATTCTTGCTTTTTCAGCTTACAATATTTACAGCAAGCTCATTTTCGCAGGTAAATCAGGAGTGGGCTCAAAGATATAACGGACCGGGAAATTATGATGATGAAGTAAGATCCATCGCGGTCGACGGTTCAGGGAATGTTTACATTACGGGATGGAGTTGGGGAAGCGATACAGGTGATGACTATGCAACGATAAAATATAGTTCAAACGGTTTACAGGATTGGGTTCGGAGATATAACGGACCCGAGAATGCCGATGATGGAGCAAATTCAATCGCTGTTGATGGTTCTGGAAATGTATATGTCACCGGTCAAAGTGGAGGAAATACAACGAATTGGTACTATGCTACGATTAAGTACAATTCAAGTGGAGTCCAGCAGTGGGTTCAAAGATATAACGGACCGGGGAATGGTAATAATATAGCAACTTCAATAGCGATTGATGGGTCAGGAAATGTATATGTTACTGGATGGAGTAAGGGAATCGGAACGGGATATGATTATGCAACTATAAAGTATAGTGCTAACGGAGTTCAACTGTGGGTTCAACGGTATAGCGGACCAGGAAATAATGATGATTATGCATACTCCATCGCCGTTGACGGCTCAGGAAATGTGTATATTACAGGATACAGTTGGGGAGGTGGAACATATGATGATTATGCAACAATAAAATACAATACAAATGGAGTCCAGCAGTGGGTTCAAAGATATAATGGACCGGGAAATGGTTATGATGAAGCAACTTCTATAGTAGTTGACAGCTCAGGAAATGTATATGTTACTGGATGGAGCAGAGGAAATGGACCGGGTTATGATTTTGCAACGATAAAATATTCCGCCTCAGGTGTACAGCAGTGGGTACAAAGATATATCGGACCAGGAAATGGTTTAAATGATGAAGCAAATTCCATAGCAGTTGATTATTCATGTAATGTGTATGTTACAGGTACGAGTTATGGAATCGGAACAGATTATGACTATACAACAATAAAATACAATGCTAACGGTGTTCAGCAGTGGGTTCAAAGATATAACGGATCCGGAAATGGTATGGATGAAGCAAGATCTATAGTAACTGACGCTTCAGGTAATGTATATGTAACAGGATACAGTATTGGGTTCGGAACAGGATATGATTATGCAACAATTAAATATTCACAGAATATAGGCATAAAGCCAACCAGTACCAATATTCCTGATAAGTTCGCATTACAACAGAATTATCCGAACCCCTTCAACCCGACAACAAAGATAAAGTTTGAAATACCACCGTCCCCCCTTAGCGAAAGGGGGGTAGGGGGGTTTATAACGTTAACCATCTACGATATCCTCGGCCGGGAAATTACTACTCTCATAAATGAACAACTTAAACCGGGCACGTACGAAGTGGAATTTGATGGATCCAATTATCCGAGCGGAGTGTATTTCTATAAACTGACATCTGATTCTTTTAACGAAACTAAAAAAATGTTGATGATAAAGTAACTTGTTACTTTATCAGAAATCCCGCGATAAAGCGGGGGTGCTTATAAAATAGAATTTGTAAATTTTCCTAATAAGCTAACTTCTGAGTCTTCGGCAGTTAGCTTTTTTTAAAGAGTCAGTAAGTACTGGAACTATTTTACGGGAAATTCAATTCTAAATATTAAATAAATATATATTTAAAGGAAATCACTATGAGAAAATTATCCAAAATTTCAACATTTTTATCGATTATTCTGCTTTGCTCTAATTTATACAGTAATACTCACGTGATCACTGCAAGCGGTATGTCATTCACACCGAGTGTTCAGGGGGCTACTGTAGGAGATACGATCAAGTGGCAATGGATCGATGGTACGCATAATACAATTTCTACGGCGGTTCCAAGCGGAGCAGCATCATGGAATGCTCCTCTGGATGCTTCACATCCCACTTTCACTTACGTTCTAACAGTTGCCGGTGCTTATGCTTATGAATGTTCATTTCACGTAGCTTTCGGGATGATAGGTACCCTAAATGTAAACCCTATAGGTATCATCAACCAGAACAGTGAAGTCCCGGGAGAATATCAACTATACCAGAATTATCCCAATCCATTCAATCCTTCGACTCAAATTAAGTTCGACCTGCCCAATACAGGATTTGTTAAAATGACCATATATGATATTATTGGAAACGAATTAGTTACGCTGGTCAATCAGCAATTAAAGGCAGGAAAATATTCTGTGAACTGGGATGCTGCAAACTACCCAACCGGAGTATATATGTACAAAATTACATCGGGTAATTTTACGGCAACTAAAAAGATGATGCTTGTGAAGTAATGTAATTATCTCAGAAACTCAATCTGAATGGGTTAACGAACAACCAATTCTGTGCCAAATTTGAAAAGCCATCAAAAATTGATGGCTTTTTCCATTTTTATTCGTTTTTTCAGCAATAATTGTTTTGAATCTCTAAGTTTATATTGGTATATTTATCAGAATTTTGGCTGGATACCAATATTTACCCAATTCATGGTAGAATCTGAATATTTTGTAGATAGAGACCATTTTACCGAGGCTGAAAAGGCTCGTGCTGCTCATAGCTTGTGGTATTATTCATGGATCAGGTTCAAACGAAACCGGCTTGCTATGGCGGGACTTTTTATGTTAATTTTTTTAATTTTTATTGCCCTGGTTGCTGGTATCATTTCACCGTTCGATCCGATAAACCAAACACTCGAGTATGCTACAAAACCTATCGGATACAGGGGAAATGTGCTTGTTAGAAAGTCGACCGGTGGCACGGATTTTGTTGCGATTCAAAAAATAACAAAAATTACAGAGGATACTGTTTTTTTTAATGATTTTACAGGAACACAAGCTGTTATCAGTAAAGCAGAACTGAACGGAACCGATGAAAATGATTGGCATATAGAACCGCATTACCTGCTCGGAACCGATAGGTACGGCAGGGATATTCTTAGCAGATTGATATATGGAAGCAGGGTAAGCTTATCGGTGGGATTGATCTCCGAAAGCATATCAATTTTTATAGGTGTGGTTCTGGGTGCTTTGGCTGGTTATTTTAGAGGAAAACCCGATATCTTAATAATGTGGTTGATAAACGTGATATGGGCTTTTCCTTCTATATTGTTCATTATCGCTTTGTCAGTCGTTCTGGGAAAAGGGTTCTGGCAGTCATTTGTAGCAATAGGATTGACGGGGTGGGTTGATATTGCGAGGATAGTCAGAGGACAATTTTTTTCACTACGGGAAACAGAATACGTGGAGGCAACGCGGGCTCTGGGTTATAAGCCGGGCAAAATAATATTTAGGCATATTCTTCCGAATACACTCGGTCCCATTATTGTTACCGGGACAGCAGGACTTGCTACAGCTATTATTTTCGAAGCGAGCCTGAGCTTTCTCGGGCTTGGCGTTCAGCCGCCGACTCCAAGCTGGGGACAAATGGTTTTCGACGGGTATAAGTATATCGTAGCAGGAACTAACTGGGGACTCGCTGTATTTCCGTCTATCGCTATCATGCTTACGGTATTTTCCGTAAATCTGGTGGGTGATGGTTTAAGGGATGCTTTCGACCCTAAGATGAAAAGATGAATAATGTGAATAAACTTTTTTTTAAATTAGTGTGATTGGATAATTTTAAAAATTTATATTATTTATCACAGGCAGATGGCCTGGGCTCGGTCAGGATAAAGAAGCTTCTCGATATATTCGGTGAGCCGCAGAATATTCTAAAGGCATCAAGGAACGAGCTTTCTTCAATAGAAGGAATAAGCAAAATTACTGCAGATACCATAGTTAGTCTTAAAAATGAAATGGTCAGGCTGGATAAGGAGTTTGCTTTCCTTGAAAAAAAAATGGAACGCCTTTGCATCGGTGCAGTAACCTGTCTGGATAAAGATTATCCCGATCTTTTAAAAAAGATATATGATCCTCCCGTGATTCTATATTTCAAGGGAAATATGAAAGATTTCAGTTTTGACGGTTTGCTGGATAATTCGATAGGCATTGTGGGTACGAGGACACCTTCTGAATATGGTAAGCGTTCAACAGAATATTTTGCATCAGAATTATCTTCGATGGGTATTACCATTATCAGCGGATTTGCAAGGGGAATTGATACTATAGCGCATAAAGCTGTTCTGAAAAAGAATGAAGGCAAGACGGCTGCGGTTTTCGGGTGCGGGGTGGATGTGATTTATCCGCCCGAGAATAAAAAAGTCTACGAAAGGATTATTGAAGACGGTCTTGTTGTCTCGGAGTTCGATGTTTCGGCTAAGCCTGACAGCATGAATTTTCCGAGAAGGAACAGGATCATCAGCGGGCTCTCGCTCGGTGTAATAATCATCGAGAGCGGTATAGAAGGAGGCGCTTTGATAACTGCAAGATGCGCACTGGATCAATCCAGGGAAGTATTTGCAGTACCGGGAGATATTAATTCAAAATACAGCAAGGGTACAAATAATCTCATAAAGACCGGTCAGGCGAAATTGGTGGAAAATCCGGAAGATATTCTGGTTGAACTCCGGAGTAAGCTGAAAAATCTTAAGTTAATGAAGCCCGACGAAAAAGAATCGCTGAAATCCAGATCCGCTGAATTGAAAGGGAATGAAAAACTTATATTTGATACATTATCCGGTGTTAATGACCCGATGCATATCGATGAATTATCTGAAACAACAGGATTGAATATTTCGGATTGTCTTGTGATATTATTGAATCTTGAGTTTAAAGGTTATATCAGGCAGCTGCCGGGAAAAAGATTTAATATAGTATAGATAATTTCTGAATGCTCAAAAATTTACAAATATTAGGTTTACAGCAAAGGCTCTCACCGCAGCTTATACAGGCACAATTGCTTCTTGCAGTCCCGACTCTTGCGCTCGAACAGGAGATCAAGATGCAGCTTGAGGCCAACCCTATGCTCGAAGATGAGATAGAAACAGAACAAGAAGAAAGCACTTCCGATCTTGATACGATACCTGAAGAGACCGTTTCTGAAGAGGGGTCAGGGGACACTGTGAACGATGAGGAAACATACGATATAGATGAATGGTACGATTATTCCGATACCGATACCGACGGTTACAAGTCACCTGAGGAATACGATAAGTTCAAGAATGAAGAATCGGAGAATAAGACTGATTATCTGATACACAGAGCTTACAGGGTCAGAGAAACACCCCTGGAACAGCTTCATACAGCAGGGCTGGAAGAAAAATATGTAATTATCGGCGAAGAGATCCTCGGTAGTTTGGCTGAAGACGGTTACCTGAGAGATTCGCTGGAGGATATCCTCGAAGATATCAAGAAGCAATATTCTCTCGATATTACACTGGAGGATGTCGAGAATGTGCTTAAGATTATTCAGAAGTTCGATCCCATCGGTCTGGCTTCCCGAAATCTGCAGGAATGCCTGTCGGTCCAGCTGCAGGAGCTTCCCATTGATGAAGAGACCAAGGCACTTTGTCTTAAGCTCATTAATGAGCATTTTGACGATTTTAAATCCAAACATTACGAAAAATTAGCCAAGCTCCTGAAAATATCTCTCGAAAAAGTAAAAGAGCTGTTCGAGGTTATCCACAGGCTTAACCCTGTCCCGGGGAACCTGGATTCGAACCCCCAGCGGGACTACATATATCCCGATTTCATTGTTATAAAAGCGGGGAATGAATTGACCGTGGAGCTGACAGATGACTATACTCCCTCGATACGTATCAGCAGACGGTATCTGGCGATGCTCAGGTCAAAGAAAACTCCCAGGCAGACCCGTGAATTTTTGAAGAACAAATATGATTCAGCTAAATGGTTCATGAACTCGATCATCTCCAGGCATGAAACTATGCTGAAAGTAATGAAAGCAATAGTCGAGAGACAGAGGGAATTCTTTTTGACAAATGGTGAGAATATCAAGCCGATGTATGAAAAGGATATTGCAATGGATATCAATATGGATATCTCGACGGTAAGCAGGACGGTGAGGAATAAATATGTTCAAACGGATTTCGGAACATATGAGCTGAAATATTTCTTCAGTAACCCGATCCAAACACAAAGCGGAGAAGATGTTTCCAGCAAGCTTGTCAAGGATAAGATAAAGGAGTTTATCGATAAAGAAGATAAGACAAAACCTTTGAGCGATGACAGGATAGCAAAGATGATGAACGACTCCGGTTTTTCCCTAGCCAGAAGAACCGTTGCCAAATACAGGGAAGCAATGAAGATACCAAAAGCCACTTTGAGAAGAGAGATAGTAAGGTAAAATTAAATTGGGTTGTAAATTTTTATTGATTCAGAATTACCCCCATTATAAGAATATCGTTTTTTACTTTATGCAACTTTAACGCCTCTGGAATGTTAAAGGAAAGAGTACAAATTTGAGTATAATTTTGTGATAATGTTTTAATTATTTTTAAATTAAGCGGAATTGGAGTAGATTTATTTTGAAAGATAATATTCATAGCACGACTGTAATCGGGCTGATCCGTAAAGGAAAAGCCGCAATGGGAAGTGACGGTCAGGTGACGGTATCCAATACAGTCTTGAAACACAATACGAAAAAAGTAAGAAAACTTTATAACGATAAAGTACTTGCAGGATTTGCAGGCTCCACAGCTGATGCCCTTACATTGTTTGAAAAGTTCGAATCCAAGCTTGACCAATATAAGGGCAACCTTTCACGGGCTGCCGTAGAGCTTGCAAAGGAATGGCGTACAGACCGCTATCTGAGACGTCTCGAAGCACTCCTTGCCGTGATGGACAGCAAGAGCTCATTCATCATATCGGGGAACGGTGACGTGATAGAACCGGATGACGGGATAGTCGCTATCGGTTCAGGGGGAAGCTTTGCAACAGCTGCAGCGAGGATGCTGGTAAAATATTCGGACCTCTCAGCAGCAGATATTGTAAAAGAAGCACTGGGGGTAGCAGCAGATATATGCATATATACTAATAATCACATTACAATAGAGGAGTTATAACTACTAATGAAAGATGGTTCATCGGGTGTCGAAGGAGATAAAAAGAAAAACGGGAATGGTAAACCGGGTAAAGAGCTGAAGAAAACCCAGCCAAAAGATATCAGGGCAGAAATAAAAGAACTTACACCCACTCAGATCGTAACAGAGCTTAATAAATATATTATCGGGCAGGATAATGCAAAAAAATCTGTGGCCATTGCGTTAAGGAACAGGTGGCGGAGAAAAAATATCGAAGAGAGTATCCGTGAGGAGATAATGCCCAATAATATTATTCTTATCGGTCCTACGGGCGTTGGGAAAACCGAGATCGCCAGACGACTTGCCAGGTTATCTAATGCTCCGTTTATAAAAGTTGAGGCTTCAAAGTTTACGGAAGTAGGATACGTTGGACGAGACGTTGAATCCATTATCCGCGAAATAACTGATCTCGGTGTGACAATGGTCAAAGCTGAAAGAAGCGTCGAGGTGCAGAAGAAAGCGGAGTACCTTGCTGAAGAAAGGATAATAGATATCCTTGTACCTCCCGTAAAAAGAAAAGCTGCCGAAGAATCAGGATTGAACCTTGGTTTCTCTCCGGTACAGAACGAAGCTGAGAAGGAAAAAGAAGATAATTTTAAAACGAGAGAAAAGTTCAGAGAAATGCTTACTACAGGTGAGCTGGATGAGCGAGTGATAGAGGTAGATATATCAGCGGATAGTTTTCCGGTGATGCAGGTGCTGGGTCCCATAGGTCTAGAAGATATGGGCATGAATTTACAGGATCTCTTCGGCAACATTATGCCTAAAAAGATGAAGAAGCGTAAAATGACCGTTGCAGAAGCAAGAGTTGCACTCGTTCAGGAAGAAGCTAATAAGCTGATTGATATGGAAAGCGTAGTGAAGGAAGCAATTAATAGAGTCCAGGAATACGGAATTGTATTCCTCGATGAGATAGATAAAATAGCCGGAGGTGACTCAAAAACACAAGGACCTGACGTCTCACGGGAAGGTGTCCAGCGTGACCTCCTTCCGATAGTCGAAGGTTCGAATGTGACAACAAAATACGGAATGGTGAAGACCGAACACATTCTTTTTATTGCATCGGGTGCTTTTCATTCGTCAAAGCCGAGCGATCTTATTCCCGAACTTCAGGGAAGGTTCCCCATTCGTGTCGAGCTGAACAGCTTGACCGAAGAAGACTTTGTTAAGATCCTTACTCAGCCTGAGAATGCTCTATTAAAGCAGTATATTGCTCTTCTGAAATCCGAGAACATTGATATCGAATTTGACAGCGAGAGTATTGTTGAGATAGCGAAGATCGCTGCTGAAGTGAATGAGCAGGTTGAAAATATCGGTGCCAGGAGACTGCATACCATTCTGACAACACTGCTTGAAGATGTTTTATTCGATGCTCCGGACCAGATCAAAGAAAAAAAGATCACAGTTAGTAAAAAAACGGTTCAGGATAAGCTTAAAGACATCGTGAAGAACAGAGACCTTAGCAGATATATCCTTTAAATATTATAAATTAAGAGACCTGCCTTGAGCTCTAATGCAACTCAGTAAGGCGGTCTTTAATGAGGAGTAAAATAAATGAAAAAAATAATTTCTTATTCTTCCTTAATGATCCTCTTCTTCACATTTTCCATTTCAGCACAATTTAAAAGTGACCTGAAGCTTAAGGAGAATAAAGGATCCTTATCCGCAAATTCACATTCCTCTTATGATAACACCCGTGAACATGCCCGATTTTTTCCTGTCCAGCTCAAACCAAGAAAAACCGTTACTACATATGTTGGTGCAGGATATTCATTTGTTATTTTCACAGCCCATGAAATGAACACCGGGTATCCCGTTTTCGATACAAGGAGCGGTGATTTTCTGAGTGAAATAAATTTGTACGTAGGGTTTGCAATTGCCAAAGCATTAACGCTTGAATTCGAACCTTCCATCCTGTTCACAAGGAATAACAGGGAAATTCAAATTAATCTTAACCAGCCTAAGTATGTAGGTATCGATACATTTAATTATGATTTTCCCAGTGCATTAAGCATGATAGCATTTCCGCTTGCAATTAACGCAAGGTTTTTTCCGTTCTTCGCAACCAAAGGATTTGGCAGGCTGTTCTTTGTTGGAGCCGGAGGGGGAGTTATATGGATAAGAGAAGAGTATGATAACAACTACACGAACACACCTACTCAGAATTATTATGGATATAATTCCTATTTCATAACCGAATCTACAAGCCAGTGGGCACCATTGCTTAGATTGATGACAGGCTTTACGGGTACAGGCGGTCAGTTCGGTTTTGGCGGTGAGATCAGATATAATTTTGTTCCATTGAAAAAATCCGATGAAGCTTTCATCACCAGGATCGCTCCTAATTTCAACAGTGTAGATATTTCTCTGAGGTTTTATTTCAGCCTGTAGGATAAAAAAAAGGTTGTACTGTTCTAGCGATTAAAATATATTCCTATAAAATAAGGGCGTTCAACAGAACGCCCTTAATGTTATTTTCGCAAAACTAAAAAATTCTGATATAATATCTAATCCTTCAGTATATCTCTCGATATTACAATCCTCTGTATCTCCGAAGTGCCTTCATATATCTCTGTGATCTTTGCATCGCGAAGGTATCTTTCCACGAGGTATTCTCTGACATAACCGTATCCTCCGTGTATCTGGATCGCTTCGAGCGCATTTTGTACTGCAGCTTTACTTGCATATAATTTTGCCATAGCGGCTTCTTTGTGGAATGGCTGGTGCTGGTCTTTTTTGTATGCCGCTTTTAGTGTAAGCATTCGGGCAGCATCCACATTTGTTGCCATGTCCGATAATTTAAACTGGATCGCCTGCAAATTGGATATGGGTGCATCGAAGGCTTTCCGTGTCTTTGAATATCTGACAGCTGCTTCAAGAGAAGCCTGGGCAATACCCAGTGCCTGAGATGCTATTCCGATCCTTCCGCCGTTTAGTGTTTCCATAGCTATTCTGAATCCCATTCCTTCTTCACCCAGGAGCTGATTTTTATGCACCTTTACATTATTAAAACCGATAGATGACGTGTCTGAACTGCGAATCCCGAGTTTGTCTTCCTTCTTGCCCACTTCGACCCCGGGTGTACCTTTATCCACAAGGAACGTTGAAATGCCCTTATACCCTTTGGATTTATCTGTCGATACATGAAGAAAATACACGTCTGCAGTTGTTCCGTTGGTTATCCAGTTTTTTATCCCGTTTATTATATAATGGTCCCCGTCCTTTACAGCTTCGGTCCTTTGTTCGGTTGCATCGCTTCCCGCTTCGGGTTCGGATAAACAAAAACAGCCCAGTTTCTGTCCCGATGCCAACGGTTTAAGAAATCTCTCTTTCTGCTCATCCGAACCCCATTTCTCAATGCCGAAGCATACCAGCGAATTATTTACTGACATGATCACCCCTACGGCTGCATCGACCTTGGATATTTCTTCCATAGCGAGTACGTAGCTTATCGTATCGAACCCCGCTCCGCCCCAATCGGGAGATACCATCATGCCCATAAAACCCATCTCTCCCAATTTCTTCACTATCTTGTATGGAAATTCGGATTTGATGTCCCTTTCGACCGAAGTTGGGGCTATTTCGCTTTCTGCAAAATCTTTCGCGGTACTCTTTATGGCTAACTGTTCTTCTGTGAAATTAAAATCCATTATTTAATTGTATATCTTTTAAGTTTGTTCAATGTCATTTGCTGTAATCGTAAAATCCTTTTCCGGTTTTTCTCCCCAGGTATCCCGCAGCTACCATTTTTTTCAGGAGGGGACAGGGGCGGTACTTGGGATCTCCTAAACCCTCATAAAGGACTTCCATGATAGATAGACACACATCTAATCCTATAAAATCAGCCAGGGTCAAAGGTCCCATGGGGTGGTTCATACCAAGCTTCATCACTGTATCGATCGCTTCCGGAGATGCAACTCCCTCCATTACGCAGTACATAGCCTCGTTCAGCATGGGCAGCAGGATCCTGTTCGAAATAAATCCGGGATAGTCCTGTACTTCAACTGGCACTTTTTCCAGCTTCTCTGCTAAAGATTTAACGGTATTGAAGGTATTGTCACTTGTAGCCAATCCTCTAATAACTTCTACCAGCTTCATCAACGGCACGGGGTTCATGAAATGCATTCCTATTACCCTGTCCGCACGTTTTGTAACGGCAGCTATTTCCGTGATGGATATTGATGAGGTATTAGAGGCAATAATGGTATCAGGCTTGCATAAGCCGTCAAGTGTTTGAAAAATATTTTTTTTGATATCAAAGTTCTCGGTTGCTGCCTCAACTACTAGATCTGAATGTGCCGCATCGTTAAGTTGTACTGATGCAATAATATGTGACATCGCCTCTTCGTGCTGTTCTTTTGTTATAGTTTCTTTCTTCAGCTGTCTGTCAAGATTTGCGCGGATAGAGTTCAATCCTTTTACGATAAATTCCTCCTTGATATCTATCAGCGTAACATTATAACCATATAAAGCAAATACATGCGCTATGCCGTTTCCCATAGTCCCGGAGCCGATCACGGAAATATT
>JBEKSX010000015.1:0-38448 GCA_049516635.1 Ignavibacteria bacterium
CAACTGCAATTAATATATAAGCAGCATATTCTAAATGTTCATAAATATCAATATACAATAAACCTCTCAGATGCATTGCCAATGTAGCTGCCTTTCCGATAAGTATTGTTTTTTTAAATTTAACTTCCTTCGGACCAAAGGTAGTCGTATTTTTCAGGCTTTCGTGGAAATCTTGAGCGCGCAAACCAATAATCAGTGGATCCATCATAACTCTCGGTTCGAATTCATATTTAAAGTTGTTTTATAATAATTTAGAAAATTATTCAAATCAATCCACTATTTTATCCAGTACAATGTAATAATAATTCTAATAATTATTTTGTATCAAATAATAAATGTCAGCGATTGCCGCCCGTCAAAGCCGGGCAGGCTGTCGTTTCACTCCTAGCAATGACTTAATCTTTGTGCCTCTGTGTCTTTGTGGCGGAATAAATCTGTGAATCTGTGGCAACTCTTTGTGCCTTCGTGTCTTAGTGGTGGAATTGGATTCCCCCACCTACGCCAAGGCTTCGGTGGGCAGGCTGCCGGAGTTTACCCCGCAGTTCATGCGGGGCAGGAATGACAGGCACGAACATTTTCATCCCCTCTTCACTATGTCAGCGATCCTTCGCTCCGCTCAGGATGACATTCCCCCTGCCCTTCTCTTCTAAATTGATAAGACGCTTTTTAATTGCTATATTTGTTAAATTTGAATCAAACTAAAGGATAATTTATGAAAATTTTTATTGATACCGCTAACCTGCAGGAAATCAAGGAAGCGGCAAGCTGGGGTCTGCTCGACGGTATTACCACCAACCCCTCCCTCATCTCCAAAGAAGGACATAAGGAAATCAACAAGTTTTACGAAGAGATTTGCAAAATAGTGCCGGGTCCCGTGAGCGCAGAGGTCATCTCTCAGGACTGCGGCGGGATGCTGAAAGAAGGGCGTGAGCTCTCGAAAATAGCTCCCAATATCTACGTAAAAGTCCCGCTGATAAAAGAAGGGCTGAAAGCGGTCAAGATATTTGCCTCGGAAGGCATCCATACTAATGTTACACTGTGCTTTTCGCCGTCGCAGGCAGTGCTTGCGGCAAAGGCAGGTGCGGATATCGTCAGTCCCTTCATCGGGCGGCTGGATGATATCTCGCAGAGGGGAATGGATATAATAGAGCAGATAGTACAGATATACGGCAATTATAACTACGATACGGAGGTCCTTGTGGCAAGCATCAGGAACCCGCTGCATTTTGTAGAGGCGTGCATGACTGGAGCGGATATCTGCACCATACCGTTCAAGGTACTTGAATCATTATTCCATCACCCCCTGACAGATATCGGGCTGGAGAAATTCATCAGCGACTGGAGGAAGAATATTGGCTAAGAAAACAGCATTTTATGAAATTCACAAAAAACTCGGCGGCAAGATAGTCGAATTTGCCGGGTTCGAAATGCCCATACAATACGAAGGGATAATAGCCGAGCACATGGCGGTCAGGAATTCCGTCGGTGTGTTCGATGTTTCTCATATGGGAGAGTTCCTCGTAAAGGGGAAGGATGCCCTCAGTTTTATACAGAAGGTCACCACTAACGATGCGTCGAAGCTGGTCAAAGGCAAGGTGCAGTATTCCGCCGCATGTTACGGGGACGGCGGTATAGTGGACGACCTGCTTGTATACTGTTTCGGCAATCATTACATGATAGTTGTGAACGCTTCCAATATCGATAAGGATTTTGCATGGTTCCAGAAGAATAAGTTTGGCGATGTGGAGCTTATCAACAACAGCGATAACGTATCCCTTCTTGCGGTACAGGGGAAGAATTCCCTTCCGGCACTGCAGAAGCTGACGGATACGAACCTTGCCGATATGAAATATTATACATTCACCGAAGGCAAGGTTGCCGGTATAGATGCGATAATCTCAAGGACGGGATACACAGGCGAGAAAATTTGTTTCGAGGTATATGTGGGCTCCGATATCAAGACCTCCGAAAAATTATGGAACGCAATATTCGATGCGGGAAAGGAATTTAATATAAAGCCGATAGGTCTCGGTGCACGTGATACACTGAGGCTCGAAGCGGGATACTGCCTATACGGTAATGACATAGACAACACCACGAACCCGATTGAAGCGGGGCTTGGATGGATAACAAAACCGGCAAAGGGCGATTTCAACGGCAAGCCAAAGGTAATGTCTGAGCTTGAGAACGGCGTCACCAGAAAACTCAGCGGGTTCATCGTAGAGGGACGTCTCGCTGCAAGACACGGATACGAGTTATATGCCGATGGAGCAAAGATAGGTTATGTTACAAGCGGGAGCATCTCACCTGTTCTTAATAAAAATATCGGGCTGGGATATGTTGCAAAGAAGAACAGCGATATCGGAAGCAGGATTCAGGTAAAGGTCAGAAATGACTTCATCAATGCGGATATAGTGAAGATACCGTTTGTCTCGAAGGATTAAATAGGTACAAGGGGTTATTCATACGATTATGAAACAACTGTCATTCCCGCCCCGCTTTAAGTGCGGGGTAAACTCTCCGAAGGAGTCCTTTGGACCGGCAGCCTGCCCACCGAAGCCTTGGCGTAGGTGAGGGAATCCAGTTTAATTAATTTGAGTTGACTTTATTGATCGTGGTAAATATTTAGATAAAGAACCCCCCTACCCCCCTTTCGTAAAGGGGGGAAAGAAACATGAGGTTGTTAACAAAATAATTAAGCAAACACAAACTAATTAAAAAATTTTAAACATAAGATATTTCCTAACAATTATTGGATAAAATGATAAAAATAAGTTTACATTTCACACACAACGAATTAGAATCAGCATTAGATCTGAAAGATAAGAACCTGGTCGTAATAGACATCTTAAGAACGTCGACCACGATGATAACGGGATTATTTAACGGCGCACGCGAGATAATCCCTACCGAAGACGTAGCAACTGCCGGTCTGATAGGCAGAAATTCCATGGGGCAGTCACTGCTGTGCGGTGAGAGGTACGGAAAGGTGATCGAGGGGTTCAATCTCGGCAACTCGGTCAAAGAATACAACAAGGAAACCGTGAACGGCAAAACGCTGATATTCAGCTCGACAAATGGTACACCTGCCATAGTAAAATGCAAGTTCACAAAGTCATGTGCAATACTGGGCTTTGCGAATCTTTCGCGTGTTGTCCAGTACCTCATTAACCTGAACGAGGATTTTATTATACTATGCGCCGGCAGGTCAGGTGAATTCAGCCTCGAAGATACGGTCTGCGCCGGAATGCTTATATCAAAGCTTATCAGGAGGAATCCGAAAGAAAAATATTATCTCACCGATTCGGCACTGGGCTCTACAAAGCTTTACCAGGTATATAAGGACGATCTTGCCAAGATGATGCATGAGACGGAACACGGAAAATACCTGATCGAACTGGGATTCGCAGATGACCTGGATGAATGTGCAAAGGTGGATACCTGTGCATGCCTTCCCGTTATGAGGAATGCCAGCATAAAATTGCTTGAAAGCTTCGAATCGGATCCCAAGCTCACGATGAAAAAGGTATCCCAAAAGGGAAACCGGTGAATTATTTTGATACATATCTAAATCAATGAAGGACAGACAGCTCCGCAGAAGAGAGAAACCGATGAGTTCTCCCCGTTCTTCGAGGAAGTTCGAGGAAGGCCTGCCGATAGTAAATAAAAAGCAGATACTCGGGTTCTTTCTTGTCCTGTTCAGCCTGCTCCTTATATTGAGCATTGTCTCATACTCGCCTGCAGACCAGTCGAAGCTCGAAAGCTTCAAAATATCCGAGATAGTAAAAAAAGAGAACCAGACAGCAAACTATTCTACTTCCAACTGGCTGGGGATAGCGGGTGTGATCATATCCGATTTCTTCGTAAGGAGCTCGTTCGGATATTTTTCGGTGATAATCCCGGCTATACTGCTGCTGTTCGGGATTTATCTGCTCCGCAAAAAGATGCTAAGCGAGGTTCTGCAGTTCTCCGTATATCTTCTTTTGTTGATGATACTGGTCTCATCGCTGTTCGGTATGCTGAAGATATCACTCGGACAGGTGCGGATACCATATTCGCTCTACGGCACGAGCGGCGAATATTTTTCTTCGGTGCTCTATTATATGATAGGCTCTCTCGGCACCTACCTGATACTCTGCGGGCTGACGGTGCTGTTCGGTTTCCTCATACTCGATAGGGATATAGTGAAATCGTTTGCAAGACTTAAGCTGATGTTCGAATCAATAAAGGAGAAGTTCAGCAGGTCCATGGAAGAGATGAGAGCAAAAAGAGCACAGGAAAAGTTAAAAGAGCCGGAACGACTCAGCAGGAAGGAAGAGATAAAAAGAGAGCGAGCCAAAGAGCTGGCAGCTGCCATAGAAGAGCCGTTAATAAAGGATACAAAGATAAACAGACCTCCGGAAAATGCTATCGTAGAGGAAGAAAAGATCGAAACACCGAAAGAGATCCCGCTGGAGATAAAACCCCCGCAGAAACTTGTCACGGTAAAGACCAAAATGCCCAATGTTGAACCCGAAGAAAAAGGGATTGGTGATATCAGCGCTGAGGAGCTCGCAGAATTTCATTTGCCGACACTTGATCTCCTCGATGAACCGCTGAAGGAAGAACTGGAAGTAATTTCAGACGAGGAGCTGAAAGAGAACGGAAGACTGCTCCAGCAGAAATTGCTCCACTTCGACGTGACTATCGAGAAAGTTATAGCCACACCCGGTCCCGTTGTAACGCTGTACGAATTGATCCCCGCCGAAGACGTTAAGCTGAGCAAGATAGAAAGCCTGCAGGATGATATTGCTCTTGCAATGAAAGCAAGGGGCATCAGGATGATAATACCCATCCCCGGCAAAGGTACCGTAGGTGTCGAGATACCGAACCATAAACCCTGCATGGTTAAAATAAAGAGCGTTATAGGCTCGAAGAAGTTTAATGATACGGCTTACCAGCTTCCGGTAACTCTGGGCAAAACCATTGCGGGTGAAGTTTACATAGATGACCTTGCAAGAATGCCTCATTTGCTTATAGCTGGCTCAACAGGATCGGGAAAGAGCGTGGGGATAAACACGATAATCACCAGCCTGATATACAAGCTCCACCCGACAGACCTGAAATTCATACTCATCGACCCTAAGAAGATAGAGCTGAATCTCTACACAAAGCTGAAGAACCATTACCTTGCTATTCTCAAGGATATCAACGAAAACATTATCACCACTCCCCCGAACTCCATAATGGTGCTCAGGAGCCTGGAGATAGAGATGGAAAAGAGATACGAGAGACTGGCAAACGCTACGGTGCGGAATATTTATGATTATAATAAGAAACAGCAGGCAGGCTTGCTGAAAGATGACGAAAATATTAAGCACGGCAAGATGCCTTACCTTATCGTTATCATCGATGAGCTTGCAGACCTGATGATGACCGCAGCGAGAGAGGTGGAAGAACCGATAGCACGCCTTGCTCAGCTCGCCCGTGCCGTGGGAATACATCTGGTGCTTGCAACACAAAGGCCATCGGTTGATGTGATAACAGGTGTAATAAAGGCGAACTTTTCAGCAAGAATTGCTTATCTAGTGAACTCGAAAGTTGACTCTAGAACGATCCTCGATATGAACGGTGCTGAAACGCTTCTCGGAAACGGCGATATGCTTTACCTTCCTCCCGGGGGATCGAAGCCGGTGAGAATTCAAAGTCCTTTCATCTCCTCGGAAGAAGTGGAGAGGGTTACGGACTTCATCTACAAACAGCCCGGATTTAAGCGTGTGTTCGAGCTTCCTTCCGTTAATGAGAAAAGGAATAAATCATACACCGATGGCGGTGAGAGGGACGAGCTGTTCGAGGAGGCAGCGAGGCTTATTGTCAGGACACAGCAGGGTTCGGTATCACTTCTGCAAAGACGGTTGAAGGTCGGTTACGCTCGTGCGGCAAGGATAGTCGATGAGCTTGAAGACGCAGGTATCGTCGGTCCCTACGACGGAAGCAAAGCACGGGAAGTTCTGGTCGAAACAGAAGCCGAGCTGGAACAATTGTTGTAAAATTAGCCTTTCGAAAAAAATCCGTATAATCATTCAACACATTATTCTCTATATTCCTACTGTAAACAAGACATGATTTTTTTTAATAATCCATTTTTTATTTTTACATAGAAATAAACAAATGAAAAGCATATTTTCGAAAAATAAGTTTCTATAGAAAAATGTACAAAATAGGTATTATCATAGCAATAACAGAAATTCTGGCTCTTCCAGTAAATATCATATATTCACAGGATAATATAACCGCACAGGAGATAATTCAGAACGTCCAGAATGTCTATTCAGGCATCACGGATGCCAAAGCATCCTTTACACAGACGATAAAATATTCAAGCGCCAAAGCACAATCCACTTCAGGAACATTATATATCAAGAAGGAAAATAAGTACAGGATAGAGACAGGCTCACAGACCATAGTAACCGACGGTACAACCTCGTGGTCATACTCACCGAATAAAAAGCAGGTGGTGATAGATAATTATAAAGAAACCGGGAACACATTCTCACCGAACAAATATTTATTCCAGTATCCCGAGAATTTCTATTCCGACCTTGAAGGTACCGAAAAGCTCGGAGGAAATGACGTTTATGTCCTTAAGCTTAAACCCAGGGAAAGCGGTAATGTAAAATCCGCTCAGTTATGGGTAGATAAAGACGATTGGCTAATCAAAAAGATAACAATAGTAGGAGATGAATCGACAACCACCTTTAATGTGAAGAATATCCACCTGGATATAGGCATCAGTGATTCTAAATTTACCTTCACACCGCCTGAAGGTGTCGAGGTAATAGATATGCGTTAATACATACCTGATGGCTTCAAGCACCGGCAGAAAATTAAATATCTTAATAAGCACCTTCCTATTAGCTCTTTTCCTGTTTCTGGCTTTCAGGAACGTTGACCTTAAGGAACTTGCTAAAGTTCTTGAGAATACTAATTACTTTTACGTTATCCTCGGCATGTCAATAGGTGCTTTCATAGGCATGATAGTGCGTTCGTTCAGGTGGCGGGTGCTCCTCCATCCTGTTAAACCGAACATTTCGTTTCACAACCTGATGTCTTCTACTTCCATCGGGTATATGGTCAATAACCTAATCCCTCGTTCCGGTGAAGTCGTACGTCCCTATCTGCTCGGCAAAAACGAAAATATTTCCAAGTCAGCGGCTTTCGGGACCATCATTATTGAAAGGATCATCGACACGGTGATGTTCCTTCTGATGTTCGGTTTCGTTCTGCTTTATTTTAAAAATAGGATCTCAAATGCCGTACCGCAGATAAGCTTCGCTGTGATACTGCTTGCCGTGTTAATTTTCCTGATGCTCTTATGGGTTCTTTTCATGATGTTCAAAACGGAACAGAGCCTTAAAATTGTCAGGTTTTTTACTCGCCTGCTGCCTGCCCGATTCCAGACTAGGATCGAAGGTATTTTTACCTCACTCGTGTACGGATTCGATATCTTGAAAAAACCCGATTTAATGTTTAAAATTGCTGCATATTCGATACTGCTGTGGTTTGTGTACCTTATTAGCACTTTTATCCCATTTTATTCGTT
This sequence comes from Ignavibacteria bacterium, assembly GCA_049516635.1. Lineage (GTDB taxonomy): Bacteria > Bacteroidota > Ignavibacteria > Tepidaquicellales > OLB5 > JBEKSX01. The sequence goes on from JBEKSX010000015.1 coordinate 7,583, forward strand.
TGGGATAATGGTCGGAAATGATATGAGCTTATGGGATAGCTTATGGAATGCAAATTTGCTCCTTGTACTTATCAATGTATCTATGTTCATCCCGTCACCGGCAGCAACAGGACCTTATCATTATATGTGTAAAGTTACCCTGGTATCAATTTTTGCTGTTAGTGAGCCGAAAGCTTTGGGATACGCTACAGCTACACATCTGGTAAGTTTTATTCTTTATTTAATTGCAGGATTATATTATTTTATCACATCGCATTATAAAATTTCAGAATTAAAGCAAAAATCAGTAAAAAATGGCTAAATCAAAAGTAGCGGTATTAAAAACATCACCGGATATAATACTCGATGATTACATCCGTCTTATGGAACTTGCTGATTTCACACAATATCTTGACCCTTCAGCGGTTACAATATTAAAAGATAATATTTCGTGGCATTTCCCCTTCCCGGGTGCGAATACAACTCCCTGGCAGTTGGAAGGCACGATACAGGGATTGAAAAAACATAATTATAAAGATATCGTATGTGTGCAGAACAAAACGGTCGTGACCAATGCTTTTAAGGGTGAAGATCTGAATAAGTATATACCAATCTTCAAGAAATATAATATCCCGGTCCTTTTCAACTTTAAAGATGAGGATATGAAGTGGGTGGATTATAAACCGAAAGCAAAGATGAACGTGCTGGATATGATATACCCGGAAGGCATCACGATCCCCGATTACTTTTTCGGAAAAAATATTGTACATCTTCCCACGGTCAAGTGCCATATATATACCACCACTACGGGAGCAATGAAAAATGCATTTGGCGGACTTCTCAATACGAAAAGACACTATACACATTCATGGATTCATAAAACACTGGTCGACCTGCTTGCCATACAGAAGGAGATTCATTCGGGAATTTTTGCGGTCATGGACGGCACAACTGCGGGAAACGGTCCCGGACCCAGAACCATGTTCCCTGTAATAAAGAACCTTATACTTGCAAGTGCCGACCAGGTCGCTATCGATGCCGTATCCGCAAAAATGATGGGATTCGATCCGATGACGATCGAATACATCAACGTTGCCCATAACCAGGGGCTCGGAACGGGAGACGTTAAGGACATCGAGGTTGTCGGTTATGACATTTCTAACGAAAGCTGGGGTTTTCATGTTGGCGATAATCTTGCTAGCCGGGCAGGTGACCTGCTCTGGTTCAGTCCCTTAAAAGCCATACAGAACTTCTTTTTCAGAACACCTCTGGTAAATGTATTTATACTGGGCTCCGAAACGTATCACGATTATTACAGGTGGCCGCTGAGGGATAAAAAGGTTTTCCTGAAATGGAAAGAGAATACAGACTGGGGAAAACTGTTCGAAAGATATTAACATTTCTGTATTAACAACAAATCAATTTTCATAATTTTCTATGGTCAATCTCGGTATAATCGGGTGCGGTTACTGGGGTATTAACCTCGTAAGGAATTATTTACAGACCGATGATTGCACCGTTAAGACCGTGTGCGAATCGAGCCCGGAGAGGCAGAATTACGTGAAAGAAATATACGGGGACCTGAACATCATATCCGATTATAATACACTGCTCGAAGACCCTGAGATAGATGCCGTAGTTATATCAACCCCCGCGGGCAGCCATTATGAGATAGCAAAAAAATCGCTCCTCGCCGGTAAACATACTTTCGTCGAAAAACCCCTTTCTCTCAAATATGCTCACGCAAGCGAGCTAGTCGAATTAGCAAAAATGAATAATAAGGTCCTGATGGTAGGGCATACCGTTATCTATAATGAATCCATTAAGATGGTGAAAGAGCTGGTAAGTTCGGGTGAGATCGGAGAAATTTATTATATTTATGCCTCAAGATTAAATCTCGGCAGGGTAAGGTCCGATGTGAACGTAATGTGGAACCTTGCACCGCATGACATTTCCGTAATACTGTACCTGCTTGACAGGAAACCGGTGAGCGTTTCGGCAAAGGGGCTGTCATATATCCAGAACAGAATAGAAGACGTGGTATACCTGAATATTACTTTTGAGAACGCTATCAATGCCCAGCTTCATTTGAGCTGGCTCGACCCGAACAAGAAGAGAGAGATCACTATAGTAGGAAGCAAAAAGATGTTAGTGTATGATGATAATTCGGACGAGAGGATAAAGATATACGACAGGGGAATAGATAAACAAAATAAAAACGAATATTTTGGAGAATACAAAGATTACGGTGAATACCAGCTTATTCAGAGGGCTGGAGATGTGGTCATTCCGAAAGTAAACCTGAACGAGCCGTTAAAGAATGAATGCCGGCATTTTATAGAATGCATTGCAGGGAACAAAGAACCTCTTACCAGCGGACGGTCAGCGCTGGATGTTATTAAAATATTGGAAACGGCTGACAGATCACTGGGAGACGCAGGAAAAGAAATATTAATCAATTAAACAATTATTTATGAAACTTGGAATAATCGGTACCGGTTATGTCGGGTTGGTATCCGGCGTGTGCTTCGCTGAGAACGGAAACGATGTGTTATGCATGGATGTGGATGAGAAGAAGATAGAAAGATTAAAAAAGGGAGACCCTGTTATTTATGAGCCCCAGCTGGAAGAGCTTCTGAAAAAAAACATTAGTGAAGGAAGGGTGTCATTCACTTCGAGCCTGAAAGAGGCGGTACAGTCGAACGATGTGATATTCCTCTGCCTTCCTACTCCCCCGAACGAGGACGGTTCTGTAGATATGACAAGGGTTCTAGAAGTTGCAGAAAATATGGCACAGTACATCAACGGGTACAAAGTAATTGTGAGCAAGAGTACGGTTCCCGTAGGCACATGTGAGAGAATAACGAAAATGATCTTAAAGAAAACAAAGCATGATTTCGATGTGGTTTCCAATCCCGAGTTCCTTAAAGAAGGCGCTGCAGTGAACGATTTTATGTCACCCGACAGGGTCATCGTAGGAACGGGCAGTAAAAAAGCCGCGGAGATAATGAAAGAGCTGTACAGCAGCTTCATGAGAGTATCCGAAAGGTTTCTTCTGATGGATGAAAGATCATCCGAGCTTGCAAAGTATGCCGCAAATGCAATGCTCGCAGTGCGTATTTCTTTCATGAACGAGATAGCCAATATCTGTGAAAGAGTAAAAGCCGATATCAATATGATACGCATCGGCGTTGGAAGCGATTCAAGGATAGGCAACAGCTTCCTGTTCCCGGGTGTCGGATACGGAGGCAGCTGTTTCCCCAAGGACGTAAAGGGACTAATAAAGATTGCAGAAGAATATGATTACGACTTTAAAACTCTGAGAGCAATAGATGATATTAATCAGAAACAGAAGATGCTTCTAGTTGAAAAGGTGAAGAAGCATTTCAAAGGCGATCTGGCCGGGAAAATATTCACAATATGGGGACTATCGTATAAACCCAGAACGGATGATATAAGGGAAGCACCGGCAAGAACCGTGACAGAAGCATTGCTTATAGAAGGGGCAAAGATACAGGCATTCGATCCGGCAGCGAACGAGAATTTTAAGAATCTTTTTAAGAATAACAAGAACGTTAAGATATTTTCCAATAACTATTCGGCATTAAAAAATTCCGACGGACTGATACTGGTAACCGAATGGAATGAGTTCAGAAGAATTGACATCGATAAAATGAAATCGCTCATGAAGACCTGCGTCATTTTTGACGGAAGAAATATTTACAGCCCGAAAACACTGCGTGAGAAAGGATTCGCATATTACGGAGTGGGAAGGTAGACGTATTTGAGATTTAACAAATGATTCGACTTATTAAAATATTTATTGTATTTTTATTCCCTGCTTTTACTTTTCTATCTCCTGCTGCGATTGCTCAGTCCCGTGATGAACTTATCAGCAAGGACATAGATTATATCTATAAGATACAGTTCGATTCAGCCGGAATCATTTCGCAGAAGCTTATCAACCTAAATCAGAAGGACCCCTCCGGGTACTTCATGAAAGCAATGACCGAATGGTGGAAGATCTATATTAACAAAGATGACCCGAGCAATGACAGCAATTACCTTGCAGCTACGGATAGATGCGTAAAAGTATGCGAGGACAGGGTAAACGAGGATCCAAATGATGACTGGGCGTTATTCCTCCAGGGAGGGGTAATCGGTTACAGGGGATTCCTGAACAGCATGCGTGAGAACTGGCTAAAAGCAGTGGATGACGGCAGAGAAGGGCTTTCGCTGATCCAGAGAAGCCACGAGCTTAACCCCAACAATAAAGACGCGATCTTCGGCATCGGGCTCTATAATTATGCTGCCGATTATGTCACGGATAAATATCCGTTCCTGAAAACGCTCCTTTTCTTCTTCCCGAAAGGAAACAAGGAGCTTGGTCTATCGCAGCTGAAAGATTGCGCAGAGAATGCTAAATTCTCTAAGATAGAAGCAAATTTTGTATTGTGCTACGTTAACCTTATTTATGAAAAAAATTATTACGAGTCGGAAAAATATGCCGAAAAAATTTATAAGCTCTATCCACAAAATCCCATAGCCGAAAAATACCTCGGGAGAAGCTACGTGGGTTTGTACTTATGGAACGAAAGTATAGGTGCATGGAAAGATATTCTCGGAAAAGTTGACAGTAATCAGGCTGGTTACAATAATAAGTATCTCAAAAGAGAAAGCTTATACTATCTGGGTTTGAGCTATATGCGGATAAATAATCTGGATGAAGCTTTCAAAAATTATGAACAGTCAGAGAACCTGAGCAACGAACTAGATAAGGAAAGTGATACCCCTTACCGCGTGTTTTCCGCTCTCGGGATGGGAATGATATCCGATATCAGGGGAAATCATACCCAGGCAGTAAAATACTATGATATGGTCCTGGGAATGAAGGATATAGAATCTTCGCTAGAAACTGCGAAACAGTTCAAGGAAAAGGGATATAAATGATGGATAATGAATGATACCTAATGAATAAAAGCTTCGGCTCGCTCCTATTGTCTCATCGTTCCGGCTATATCACTCAAATGTGTACCCTATATTGAACCTGTGTGTGCTTCCGATCTTACCGAGGGAATTGAGCGAATAATCAAATTTATATTTATCCAGGAATTTTATTCCCAGCCCTGCCGAGAAACCCGTTATTCCTATCGAAGAGCCAAGCTGCAAATCCTGCCTGTATTCATTATTATAACCGATCCTTGCGCTGACATAATCACTTAAATAAAATTCCCCGCCTAATGAGAAAGATTTCAATCTTTTAACATCGAGGAACTTTATAGTGTTATCATTCAGGTTGCTTAAAGAAAGGCTTAATCTTACCGGGAGATGTTCCAGTCTCTTCGAAACTCCCAGCCGGACATCGACGGGAAGCTTTTCTTTTGAACTGATGTATGCGACAAGCTGTTTTCCGTAATTATTGACAGTGAAGGCAATGTTCAGATCCTGATCCGGAATTATATATAGCAGTCCCAGATCGAACGCAATTGCATTTGAACTGTATTCTGCTATCTGTGAAACGATGTATTTGACATTAATACCATAATTCACCATATCATATATGAGATTCGAATAACCCACCGAGAACATAATATCGTTAGCGTGGAAAGTTCCGTTTGTAACGCCGTTCTCGTCTGTATAATCAAAAGAGCCATAATTGAAATACTTCACGCCTGCACCGAGCCAGCCTATATTCTTGTATTTCATTGCAAAGGATGCTGTACCGAAATTGATATCAAGCAGGTACTTTCCAAAAGTGGCGGATACCTGTTTTTTATTAATAGTGCTCAATCCGGCAGGATTGAAGAAAATAATATTAGGATCATCTGTGTAAGTTTCGAACGCGCCTGCTAATGCAGAGGACCTGGCTGTAGGATCAACCCTCAGAAAATCAAATGCTGGCCTTTCTTGCGAATAGGTGCATAAAGAAGAAAGCAGGAAAATAAGAAATATGACGTAGAACGGATAATGATTTTTATTCGGCATTTTATGAATATTTTGATGTAAAATTTATCTTATTTCAAAATTATGGTATTTGTTCATAAAGTCAAGCCATTCAACACGGATAGCATTGACGCTTGAATATGAGGGTCCCTGTTCAGCTTTTCTCACCAACTCTTCCAGAAATTCCTTCCTTCCTTCAGCTGCTATCTCGACATCTCCGTTATAGAGATTTTTAGCATAGCCTTTTAGATCGAGGTTATTCGCTACCCGGGCAATGAAATACCTGTAACCCACACCCTGCACATCGCCTGAAACATTTATCTTCACACCTGAATAGCCGATCTTCGGAATATCCTGTTTCGAAATCATTGTTTGAATTTATGCAAACCTGTTTTAATATATTCAAAAGTTTCCGAGAATGAAATCCCGCTAATCATCAATATCCCGCCGGCAATCTGAAGTGGGTTGAATTGGTCTTTCATAAAGATTATTGCAATAATCACTGCAGAGGGCTGTTCAAACGAGAATAACAGTGCTGCTCTTACTGGTGTGGTTTCCTTCTGGTATTTGTTTCCCAAAAATGTGGCAACCAGCGTTGCAGGAATAGCAACATACAGTAAACCCCAAACAGCACCCGAAGATAAATTCACTATCGACCAGTTCTCAAAAATAAATGCAATAGCCATAGCCGTTATACCGCAGAAGATAAACTGGACCAGAACCAGCATGTAGAGATCATATTTACGTGTAAATACATCCAGATATATAATATAAAAAGCCCAGGAGACAGCACAATAGAAAGTTAAAAAATCACCCGTATTTATCCCGTTTGCAAAAGGTCCTGTTAGCAGATATATACCGAACATAACTATAACAACGCTTATCCAGTTCTCCAGAGCCGGAGCTTTCTTAATAATGAAATACTGTGCGAAAGGAACAATTAAAATGCTTACACCCGTGATAAGTGCTGAATTGGACGCTGTGGTGTAGAGCAATCCAATGGTCTGGAATGCGAACCCTGCGAATATTAACACACTTAATACCAGTCCTGCACGTATTTCATTATACCCTCCGAATTTTAGATGCTTGAAAAAAATGATTATATAAAGAATTGAAGCGAGACAGAACCTGATCCCGAGGAAGTAGAACGGCGGTATGTCAATTAGAGTGAGCTTTACAATTACGAATGTACCTCCCCATATTCCGGCAATGAAGAATAATATGAGTTCGGCTTTGAACCTCTTCAAATCAGCCGTCAGGGAAAAATGATTCTAAATAATTCCGATATAAAGGGGATATGGGGCTTGTAAATGATTACCACACAGGCAGCAAACCATATCAATACAGTTAGCACGATGGGAATATCTTTGGTAACGATGCTCGAAGGAGATTCACCCAGATTCTTTTTGTGTATGAGATACATATAACGGAAAATTCCGTAGATAACGAAAGGCGTGGTATAAATTAACTTTTCGGTACCGAATGTAAGAACTGTACGCTCAGACACGGTATAAAGGGCATATGAAATTATAGTACCTGCAGCAGCGATGGTATTGAGCTGGTCAGCAAATTCCACTGAATAATCCCTCAGCACCTTACGTTGTTTTTCGATATTCTCCTGGTTGTTTACAAGTGAGAGCTCCGCCCTCCTCTTCGATATACCGAGGAACAATGAAATGAAGATCGTAGTTAGTACCATCCAGCTTGAAACGGATACATTTATAGCTGCAGCACCTCCCAATACTCTTAAAATGAACCCGAAAGAAATAAAAAAGACGTCAAGGAGCACAATGGATTTAATTTTCCAGGAGTAAAGGAGATTGGACAGGAGATACAGAACTATCACAAAAACAAATACGGGTCTTTCAAAGAACAATAAAAAGATGATAATAACAAGCAGAACAACAAGGTATGCCGACGCCTGCACCGGGGTAATTTCGCCTGAAGCTATCGGGCGGTATCTTTTTTTGGGATGCGAGCGGTCAGCTTCAGCATCCATAATATCATTTAATACGTAGACCGAACTTGAAGCAAGGCAGAATATGACAAAAGCGAATAACGAAGCAGAGAGGTATGGCAGCTCGAAAATATGGCGTGAAAATACCAGAGGTGCAAAAACAAAGAAGTTCTTGAACCATTGCTTGGGACGCGATAATTTTATTAAGCTTAGTACCATTTTTTCAATTGAATTTATCCCAGTGAATTTTATATACAATCATTTCTATACCACCGCATATTGTGTTCTTTACAAGTCTTGCGGAATATACTTTTTCGAAGATCCTGCCGTAACGATCCATCAGTGAAATATACCATTCGGGATAGATAATAAGGTAATTCACCCCGTTCCTTTTTAATAAATTCATCAAGTTCAAATCCTCAACGTCCAGAGGCATCTTCCGTATCTTGAATATTTCGGGAGTAACAAGACCTTCCGTGTCAATGATTTTTCTGTTCGTTATATAGGTAATTGCGCCTATATCATTCATGCCGAATACCCTCTCATCTGGAAGATTCTTGTTGAGCCAGTTGGCAATATTAACCTGCTGTTCGTTGATATTATCCACATTCCAACCAAGAGCATGCGCATAAATAAGTGTGCTGAAAAAAGAGAACAATAATAGAAGCGTAATAACTATTTTCTGATAAAATATCTGATCGAGTAAATTCTTTTCCTCAATGAACTTAATTAATTTCAGCAATATATAAATTGCGATTATATTAATAAATGGAATAAGCGGAATAAGGTACCTGCCATGATGCCTGAAAGCCGGTGCAATGAAAGCAGATATCATTGGCAGTAGAAAAACCCACAAATTTATAAGCAAGTACTTCTTTTCCGGTTTTTTCCTGTATAGTGAAACTATGAAGAATATACTTGCTGCGAGCAGGAACAGAAAAATGATAATATTATCCTTTATAAATAAACGGGCTGTCTGTGAAATATAATATATATCCGGTAAAAACCTTAATCCACCTTCCTGACCTTCGAAAGTATTCGGCAAAAACCCGCCTGTATGTACGTAACAAAATATGGGGTACGGCAGTACCACCAGGATAAAAACTGCGAGTGATAACACGAATCTCAGTAAATTCTCTCTAAGCGATTTCCTCATCAGGATAAGAGAAGTTATGTAATATAATCCTGCCAGAAGGTATGCTTCAGGTCTGACAATAATACTAATACCGAGCAGTAAGCCGTTAATAATTGTCAGTTTGTTCCTTTCCAGCTCGTTTAGATGAATACGTATGATAACCAAAGTCAGGTAACAGAATAATGTAATTTCCATTCCCGAAAGTGATGACCATGCCACGCGTCCGGCAAGAAGTGTCAGTAATGCAATCAACAAAGCATAATTTTTGGTGAATCCCAGCTTCTGGCTTAACTTATAAACTTCAAAACTTGTAAGAAGAAAAAAGACTGCACCTGCTAAAAGCGAATAGATAAAGATCAGCTTATGTGAAAATAGGAACGGAATGCTCAATATTATCACCCACAAAGGCGAGGTAGTTCCCGGGGTGGGGTCACCGATGTTATATTCAAAAAAATGACCCTGTGCAAAATTCTCTGCAAAACGGAAATGTATCCAGGTATCATCAAGAGGAACTCCGAATTGATGTCCCGTGATAATATATTCGGAAAGTAAATAAGCTAAGGTCAGAACAAAGAAGGCAAGAAAGATAAAGAAGTAATTCCTATCGTTTTTCCAGGATGCGAACATTAACCTATATAAAAACTATAATTTAGTTGAAGGTTTTGTGATTTTCAAGAAACCAAAAATACTATCAATATTTATAAACTAAAATACAGTTTGCTCTACATATACACCGAACTCTTCTTTCAGAGTATTACACATTTCTCCAAGCGTAACGTAGTTTCTTGCGCACTCAAGTATCCTGGGCATAAGGTTGGTTCCGTCTTTTGCTGATTTCTGCAGGTTATCGAGGCAACGTTTAGCCATATCGTTATCTCTTGATGCATGAAGTTCTTTCAGCCGTTTCACCTGTGCAATTTCCACTTCCTTTGGTATGGTTAATATAGGAATATCTATCCTTTCATCTTCTTCCACAAACTCGTTCATACCAACTACGATCTTTTCTTTCCTGTCGAGTTCAGTTTGATAACGGTATGCAGCATCAGCTATCTCTTTCTGGAAGAAACCCGCTTCGATAGAACGTATCACACCTCCGAGAGCATCTATCTTTTCAAAATATTGCTCTGCTTCATCTTCCATCTTTTTCGTGAGAGCTTCAACAAAATAACTCCCGCCAAGCGGATCTGCGGTATTAATTACACCGTGCTCATAAGCTATTATCTGCTGGGTCCGCAGAGCTATCTTTACTGCCTTATCCGATGGCAGTGCTAATGTTTCGTCCATTGAATTTGTGTGTAAGCTCTGTGTTCCTCCGAGTACTCCCGCAAGCGCTTCTATGGCTGTTCTAATAATATTATTTTCCGGCTGTTGTGCTGTAAGAGAGCACCCTGCCGTCTGCGTATGGAATCTTAAAGTCCACGATCTCGGGTTCTTCGCTTTGTATTTATAGCGCATCCGCTTTGCATAGATCTTCCTCGCCGCCCTGAACTTCGCTATCTCTTCAAAAAAATCCAGATGTGAATTAAAAAAGTATGAAATCCTCGGAGCGAACTCATCGATGTCCATACCCCTTTCCATACATGCTTCCATGTAGGCAAATCCGTCAGCCAGGGTAAAAGCAAGTTCCTGCACTGCAGTCGAACCAGCTTCCCTGATGTGGTAACCGCTCACCGATACGGGATTGAACTGCGGTACACTATCCTTGCAGTATTCGATCATGTCCACAATGATTCTCATCGAGGGTTCGGGAGGATAGATGAATTCTTTCTGAGCTATATACTCTTTCAGAATATCATTTTGAAGCGTGCCCCTTAATTTAGCAAACGGAACCCCCTGAAGCTCAGCTACTGCCAGATAGAAAGCGAATACCATCGCCGCAGGTGAATTTATCGTCATAGATGTGGAAACTTTATCCAGCGGTATGCCGTCAAATAATATTTTCATGTCTTCGAGGGATGAAACAGCTACACCGCAAATTCCCACCTCGCCTTCCGCAAGAGAAGAATCCGAATCCCAACCCATTAATGTGGGCAGATCGAAAGCAGTCGATAATCCCGTTTGTCCGTGTTCGAGCAGATATTTGAAACGCCCGTTCGTATCCTCCGGTGACCCGAAACCTGCAAACTGACGCATTGTCCAGAGCTTTCCCCTGTACAAGTTGTGATGTATTCCACGGGTATATGGGAATTCTCCCGGGAAACCTATCTCTTTATCATAGTCTATGTCTTTCACATCTTCGGGAGTATAGAGCATATCGATCTCTTCACCGCTTAGTGAAGTGAATTTCATTCCCGTAGTTTTCATCTTTTCCGCAGTTTCCAGCCATTCCTTTTTTGATCTGCTTTTTTTAAGAAGAGGGTTTATTTCGTTCGATTTATTTCCGTTCTCAGGCATATGAGTTATGAGTTAAATTATAAATTATTGTTTCTTGCACACTCTAAAAGGTATTTTAATCAAAAAAAATTCCAGCTACAAAAGACTTTCATATTTTTGATGACAGGAAAGATAACAAAGGTTTGTAACGATTCCAAGTATTTTATTTATGTATCAAAATATTATGTTTCTTGGACAATTAAACACGATATTATTTTCGAAACCTCCTAAGTATATATTTTGTTATATATTTCGAAGGATATCAAAACATCAGAAGCCATGCGGACTTCTGATGTTTTATTTATATTTCTATATAAGCAGTTTTTTGCTAAGTTTACAGGCTATACAGGCATGAAAGTATTGAAAACATTATGTTGAGCGAATTAAATCCTAAAGAATTGGAACGCTACAGCAGGCATCTTGTGATTCCCGAAGTCGGTCTGGAAGGACAGGCTAAATTAAGATCCGCAAAGGTGCTCATTATAGGCGCGGGAGGGCTCGGTTCTCCCATAGCATTATATCTTGCTGCTGCCGGTGTAGGCAAAATAGGAATAGTAGATTTTGATAAGGTGAGCTTTTCAAACCTGCAAAGGCAGGTGCTATTTTCGGAATCCGATATCGGCAGAGCTAAAGTAGATGTTGTAAAAGATAGATTGAACAACATGAACTCCGGCGTTGAAGTAAAGACTTATGATCTTAAGCTCACTGCCCAGAATGCTCTGGACATTATCCCGGAATATGACATAATAGCTGACGGTTCCGATAATTTTTCGGCAAGATACCTTATCAATGATGCATGCGTTCTTTCCGGTAAACCTCTCGTATCAGGCAGTGTATTGAGATTTGAGGGGCAGGTATCTTTCTTTTATGCTAAGGATGGACCCTGTTACAGGTGTCTTTATCCGGAATATCCGGAACCGGGTACCGTTCCTTCATGCGAAGAAGCAGGCGTGCTGGGTGTACTTCCGGGTATCATCGGCTCCATACAGGCGAACGAGATAATTAAATTCATCATCGGAAAAGGTGAGCTTCTGAAAGGACGGTTTCTTACATTGAACGCACTCGAGATGAAATTCAAAGAGTTTTCCTTTATGAAAGACCCCCATTGTCCCGTCTGCGGAGATAATCCGGTCATCCGTGAATTACTAAGCTATGACGAATACTGCAGTAACGGAGAACAGCACGTTGATGGAATTTCTAAAGCTGAAAATATAGTTATGAATAATGGATTGGAAATCAGTGTCGAGGAACTGAAACGAAAAATGGACAGAAGAGAAAAATTTTACCTGCTGGATGTAAGAGAACAGTTTGAAAGCCGCATTTCAACTATCGGGGGACATATTATTCCCATAAAAGATCTGCCTAACAGGGTTGGCGAATTGAACAAAGATGATGAGATCATCGTATATTGCAGAACGGGACACAGAAGCGGAAACGCAGTTAAGTACCTGAAAAATATTGCAGGCTTTCCGAAGGTCAGGAACCTGACCGGAGGAATTAATGAATGGGCAGATAAAATAGATAAATCTGTTATTAAATATTAATATTTATATAATGAGTTTTAAAATGCAATTTGAAGAAACATTAACTGATACAGATATCGGGATTGGTGTCGATCTGGAAGAAGAAATTCTCGCGTTGAAGAAAAAACTCAACGCGGTGATACTTGCACATTACTACCAGGAATCGGAGATCCAGGACCTTGCGGATTTTATAGGGGACTCGCTTGAGCTGTCTAAAAAAGCAGCTGCTACCGATGCGGATGTGATAGTATTCGCAGGAGTTCATTTTATGGCTGAGACTGCTAAGATATTGAACCCTGTTAAAAAAGTACTTCTTCCTGATCTGAACGCAGGATGCTCGCTCGCTGAAGGATGTCCTGCGCCGTTATTCAAATTATTCAGGGAACAGCATCCCGACCATATTGCTATCACATATATCAACTGCTCCGCGAACGTAAAAGCGTTAAGCGATATAATCTGTACTTCATCCAATGCTGAAAAGATCGTAAAGCAGATCCCTGCAGACCAGAAAATAATCTTTGCTCCGGATAGGAACCTGGGCAGGTACATCATAAAAAAAACGGGACGCGATATGCTTCTCTGGCAGGGAAGCTGTATAGTTCACGAAACTTTCAGTGACAGGAAAATAATTCAGCTGAAGTTCGAGAATCCCGATGCACTTTTGATAGCGCACCCGGAGTGCGAAGAGGTAATATTGGATAAAGCTGATTTTATCGGTTCAACAAGCGCTCTGCTGAGATTTGTGCATGAAAATCCGTCACAGGAATTTATTGTTGCAACCGAAGAGGGTATCATGCACCAGATGAAGAAAAATAATCCCGGAAAGAAGTTTATAGCTGCACCGCCTGAAGCAGCATGTTCATGCAATGAATGCCCGTATATGAAACTTAATACTATGGAAAAGCTTTACTTATGTATGAAAGACCGGAAGCCGGAGATAATCCTCGATGAAGAAGTAAGGCTGAAAGCATTAAAACCTATACAGCGAATGCTGGAAATGAGCTGATATATTTAACCCCCTTGCGAGAGGTCGAAGACGAGTTTCGAAGATGGGGCAGTGTGTTGTGATTAAATTAAAGATTTTAAAAAAACCCCCCTCAGTCCCCCCTTTGATTAAAGGGGGGAAAAAGGGGGGTTAGAAACAAAGATGCTTTTCAAAGAGCTAAGGTTTTTTCAAGAATACCGTTGAGTTATCTGTTGAAATTTACTGAATTTAATGAACCTTACCCAGTTTAAAAAGAACCCTGAAGGATTTACGTTTCATTTAAAGTTCAGTGACGGCTTTGAAGCCGACCTGTCATCGCAGCAGCTCAGGGATAACTGCCCGTGTGCTTCATGCAAGGGAGAAGAAGTACTTCTTCATAAATATGAGCCGCTGGATAAGAACACGGTTACTCCTTCTGGATATAAACTGGAGAAAGCAGAGCCTGTAGGAAATTATGCCATCAAGCTGACGTGGAAGGACGGACACGATACGGGGATATATTCATGGGGTTACCTCAGAAAGATAATAGAAAATCAATTCACCGATAAACATAAAACAGAGTAATATATTATAGGATGGATCACAAATTTCACTCTTCCGGGAACGGGGGCATCAGCCAATCCGCAAAGAACGAACTGACTCTTAAATTTGGATTTAAGTTCACTGACCTTTTCGATTCGTGTAACCTGGAAAAACTCAGCGGGACATTTAATGATCACTACAAAACGGAAAATCCCGAACAGTATGAACGGTTTGCTCTGTACAGCAGCAGGAAGGGTGAAGGATATGATGAAATAGAAGAGTCCGATATTCTCATAAATTCAGCCCGATACCTCGAACAATTTCTTGCGGAATTTTTCGGAATAAAGAACGAGATAGATAATTTAATAAAAGAAAACGAATACGAACGTGTGATATTGAACGTAAAGAAGGATTTCATACAGAGAAGAGTATTTAAAAAATTCAAGCCCGCCGACCTGCCTAAACTTAATTACGAAAACCTGAACTGCTCGTTCAATATATTAAGATCGGTTTTGTTTAGTGATCTCGACTGGGATTCCGATGAAGAAAGATGTACTGCTTTAGTGATAAACGATTTTCTCGAACTGGAAAAAGATTATAAGACGCTCATCGATGCCGTAAAGACCGAATTCACGCTTCCGGAAAGCTCGAAGCAAAAAGCAAATGATTTCAGAAGCCGTCTTCTTAATTCATCAGAAGGTAAAGTATTTTTCGAAAATCTTAATGATAAATTAAAGCAGGATGAGAACAGATACAATAACGAATACATAAAAAATATTTTCGGCATCTTAGAGGCATGGGCATTCAGTCGTTACTATGATTCCAAAGGCAAAGAAGAAATAATTGATTGGGTTTTATACAAACTCCCGCTTGACCTGAATTATTTCGACCTTGTGCATAACAAGGAAATTGAACCTGATTCAACCGATACAATTAAAGGCGAAGAGAATTCGTTGCGAAAAAGGGACGGCTTCAAGCTTACCGATACCCGCTACAATAACAGGCAGGTGATGGGTGAAGTAGAGTACTGCGTTTTCTGTCATGAGCGTAAAAAAGATACATGCAGTACGGGAATGTTCGATAAGGACGGGACAGTCAAAAAAAATCCGCTCGGTATCAAGCTGAACGGATGTCCGCTCGACGAAAAGATATCACAGGCTCACTTTCTTAAGGATGAGGGGCGGTCTCTTGCGGGACTTACCCTGATAATGATAGATAACCCCATGTGCCCGGGAACGGGCCACAGAATATGCAACGACTGTATGAAAGCCTGTATCTTCCAGAAACAGGAACCCGTAAATATCCCCCAGATAGAAACAAGAGTATTGACTGAAGTCCTCGAACTCCCATACGGTTTCGAAATTTATTCACTGCTCACACGCTGGAATCCTTTGAACGTGAAAAGACCCTATGAGCTCACTTATAACGGAAGGAATGTAATGATAGTTGGAATGGGTCCCGCAGGTTATACGCTCGCTCAATACCTGCTCAACGAAGGATTTGGAGTTGTCGGGGTAGATGCGCTAAAGATAGAACCTGTTCATCAAAGATATACTGGTTATGTTGACATGAACGGCAAATATATCCATCCCGAACCTATTCGCTCTTTTGCCGCTATCAGGGATGAGCTTGATAAAAGAATTTTTTTGGGATTCGGCGGCGTATCGGAATACGGTATTACGGTAAGGTGGGATAAAAATTTCCTTAAAGTAGTATATCTTACCCTGGCACGGAGGAAGTATTTCAAGATATACGATGGTGTCCGTTTCGGCGGAACGATAGAGATAGATGATGCGTGGGCTCTGGGCTTCGATCACATCGCAATTGCTACAGGCGCAGGCAAACCGACTATCGCAAAAATGAAAAACAACCTCATCCGCGGTATGCGTATGGCATCGGATTTTCTTATGGCTCTGCAATTGACAGGAGCCGCAAAAAAAGATTCCGTTGCTAACCTGCAGTTACGATTGCCTGCAGTAGTGATAGGAGGAGGGTTGACCGCTATCGATACCGCAACGGAAGCCGCCGCATATTATCCCGTGCAGGTAGAGAAATTCCTTGAAAGATATGAGGTCATAGTAAAAGAGTTCAGTGAGGAAAAGTTCTGGGCAATGTATGATAAAGAAGAAAAACCTATTGCAGAGAAATTCATCGAACACGGCAGAGAGATCAAAGCAGAGAGGGAACGAGCTTCAAAAAATAACGAGAAGCCGAACTTCGTCCCTCTTGTGAAGAAATGGGGAGGAGTTACCATCGCTTACAGAAAAGCTCTCGTAGATTCACCGTCGTACAGGTTAAATCATGAGGAAGTAATTAAATCGCTAGAAGAAGGGATTTATTTCAAAGAAAAATTAAATCCAGTTGAAGCTGTTTCGGATGAGTTCGGAGCCGTGAGAGCGTTGATACTGACAAAACACGATAAGGACTCCGATGGTCAGTGGTTCGATACCGGAGAAAAAGTAACACTTCCGGCAAAATCGGTTTTAATAGCCGCAGGAACCTCGCCCAATGTAATTTACGAAAGAGAGCATCCCGGCACCTTCGAGCTCGACGAATGGAACCAGTTCTTCCGGACCTTTCAATTAGATGAAAATTCTAACCTCGTTAAAACTCCAAAAGGACAAACAGGATTCTTTACTTCTTATCAAAAGGATGACAAATTTATCACGGTTTACGGAGATAACCACCCTGTATATGCAGGAAACGTTGTTAAAGCTATGGCTTCGGCGAGGGACGGACACAAGCAGATATTGAGACTATTCGAAAAAGATTCAGGTCATGTAGAAGACATAAAAATATTCGAATCGTTAACTGAGAAACTCGATAACGAATTGAAAGCATACGTGGAAGAAGTGAATATACTCACACCCACCATAGTAGAAGTAATTGTAAAAGCACCACTTGCGGCAAGGAAATTTCACCCCGGGCAATTCTACCGCCTGCAGAACTACGAAGTGGATAGTAAAGTGATTGACAACACTACCCTCCTTATGGAAGGACTTGCGTTAACCGGCGCATGGGTAGATGTGAAAAAAGGTCTGTTGAGCATGATAGTGCTCGAGATGTGGGGAAGTTCACGCCTCTGCCGTCACCTGAAAAAGGGTGAAAGAGTTTTAGTTATGGGTCCCACAGGCTCACCCACCGAAATTCCGAAAGGACAGAACGTACTGCTTGCAGGAGGCGGACTCGGTAATGCGGTGTTGTTCTCGATCGCTAAAGCGATGAAACAAAACGGCAATAAGGTCATTTACTTTGCCGGTTACAGGAATACGCACGACCTTTTCAAACAGGATGAAGTGGAAGAAGCAACCGACCAGGTAATATGGTCGAACGATTTCGGTGATACTATAAAGCCCCGCAGACCGCAGGACAGGTCCATCACTGCAAATATCGTTCAGGCAATACTCGCTTATGCAAAAGGCGAACTCGAACACAACAGCAATAAGCCTATGTTCGATCTCAGATCCGTCAACAGGATAATCGCCATCGGAAGTGACCGTATGATGAGCGCCGTAAAAGAAGCACGTTTCGGTGTGCTGAAAGATTACCTCCAGCCCCATCATACTGCGATAGGAAGCATCAACTCCACTATGCAGTGCATGATGAAAGAAGTATGTGCTCAGTGCCTGCAAAGGCATGTAGACCCCGAAACGGGAAAGGAATTTTTTGTTTTCTCATGCTTCAACCAGGACCAGGGGCTTGACGAAGTTGATTTCAATAACCTCAACGCCCGCCTGAAGAACAACAGCGTAGTTGAAAAAGCAACCAAGCTCTGGCTCGACCACGTCTTCATAAAAGGGCAGATGATGACTGCAGAAGGGAAACCGATATAATTCTCTCTCCGAAGCCCTGCCGAAATTGTCATTGCGAGGAGTGAAACAACAGCCTGCCCGCCTCTGGCGGGAAGCAATCGCTTACATAGTTAAGGTAGAATAAATTCCCCCTTAATAAAGGGGGTGTGGCACTTCGGTGCCACGGGGGGTTGTATCTCTGAATTGACCTCCCCTTTATCCCCTCCTTGCTAAGGAGGGGACGTTACGATTCTCCCATTGTTGGCAGCTTCTACTGTCCCATCCGAGTCTCTCGCAGAGGACTCGGATGTGCTATAACATCCTCAGAGTAATCGTCGGTAGACTCTGAGTAAACCCGAAGCTCCGTAGGAGCGTAATATCTATAGAAAAAAATTAAATACCTCCAATAAGCCCCGTAGGGGCGAAATAATTATATCTGTTACTGTAATTTCGCTCTCCAAAGGAGTCCTTCGGACCGCTGGAGCTTTAGAATATTTGAGCGAATGCATGCTATAGATATACCGCTCCTACGGAGCTAACTAGCCTTCATTCACCCCTGACTATCGCAGTTATACTAAATTTATGCCTTGATTTATGCAGATTAGTATAGTATATTTGTAATTGAAGTTCTTTGGCAAAAAAAGCAAGCATGGCTAAATTTTGACGAGCTTCTTACTAGCTGCTTTTACAAGCTAAATATGATATATTTAACGATTCCGTTTGATTTTAACAAGTTTGACAAGCTAGCTTGTGTGGTTAGGGGTAACTAAGTTACCCTAACTTAAATTTTCAAAAAATGATGTTTTATGAGCAGATTAGAAACATTTTGATCTATGGGGTAACTTAAGTTACCCCCACCCCTCCTTTTCAAGAAGGGAGCAGGAAAATAATCTTTAGTAGCTCTCCCCCTTGGCAAGGGGGAGTACCAGCTTTCAAGCGGGGGTAGGGGTCTAAAAACTGACATTTTCCATCCTGTCAATGTGTATGTCAGCGATTGCTTCGTGGAGTTTACCCCGCACTTAATGCGAGGCTCGCAATGACAGTTAATATCTCCCCTTTACGAAAGGGGAGATTAAGAGGGGTTCTAAACTGGATTCCCGCCGGAGTCTACCCGCTGCAGGCGGGCAGGAATAACAACTTGTATGTTGTGTCAGGTCTGTGACCTGACGCGTCGGGTCATAGACCCGACACAACACGCAATAGTTTAAATGTTTTATTCAAGATTTTCTAATAAACCTTATAAACTTTACAAACTTTACTAACTTTACGAACCTGATGAACCAATTAATCTGCATTTCAATCTTGGAATTTAGAACTTATATTATAGGAAATTAAAAAAAATGGTAAATACCATGAAAAATAATATAAACCTGCTTTTTATACTGTTTATAGTATTTTTGGGAGGTTCGTTCTTAATCACAATAGTTGATAAAGATGACGATTCGAACCAGCTGTGCAAAAGAGCCTCTGTTGAAGAAGAGGCAACCGATGCTCTGGAATCGTTCCAGTTCATTTCCGAAATAAGAGCTTATCCTGACAGGGACATCCCGCCCGATAAGTTTTTCAGGGCATTTGAGTATTCCAAGAGCAGCATCCCGGAATATAACAGGGGTGACGCACCCACGCAGTGGACATCATTAGGGCCCAATAATATCGGCGGAAGGAGCCTTTGTCTGACATTCAGTCCCACCGATACGGGAACAATTTATATGGGTTCCGCTTCGGGAGGATTCTGGAAATCAACAACCGGAGGTATCGGTGCAAATGCGTGGTCACTGGTTAATACCGGTTACCCAAGCTTAGCGGTAAGCTCTATCGCAATCGATTCTGTCAACCCGAACGTGATGTACGTAGGAACAGGTGAAAATTACGGCTATCAATTTTCCTCGAACGGACTTAATGTACGTGTTACAAGAGGGATGTACGGTATAGGGATACTGAAATCGACTGACGGCGGCAACACGTGGTCCAAATCACTTGACTGGTCTTATAACAACCAGCGGGGAGTGTGGTCGGTAGTGATTAATCCGAAGAACCACAATACTCTCTATTCCGCAACCAGCGAGGGAGTATATAAATCAAACAATGCAGGTGCATCATGGAGCCAGGTAATCTCTTATCAGATGGTTATGGACTTGAAATTAAATCCTGTCGATACAACCATACTGTTTATCTCGGTCGGTGACTTGAGCAATAATGTCCCGAACTCGAACGTAGGCATCTATAAATCTTCCGATGCCGGTGCATCGTGGGTAAAGCTTTCCGACGGCACTCACGGCTTGCCTACATTCTGGTCCGGGAAGACAACACTTGCTTTATACCAGGGCAATCCTAATTACGTTTACGCAAGCGTTGCGAATGATCCGAGCAATACGTCAAACTCCTATCTCGGTTTATATGTAAGCACGGATGCGGGAAATACATGGACACAAAAATATAATGATCCCGGTTTCCAGACCAACCAGGGATGGTATAATAACTGTATCACGGTAAAACTCGATGATCCCAATACAATAATGCTCGGTGCGCTGGATGTTTACAAATCAACCAACGGAGGGACGTCGTTCACAGCAATGACCTACTGGGGTTACTGGAACACAGGAGCAACACTCCCCGGTCAGCCCGAAAGTTCTGCTTCGAACTATTCACATGCAGACCAGCACTATTTTATATCAAATCCTAAAGACCCGAACAAATTCTATTCCATTACTGATGGCGGGTTATACCGTTCAAATGATTTCGGCTCAACTTTCTACTCATGCAATGGCGGTTATGTTACCACGCAGTTCTTTGCGACCTTTGCAAATTCCTACCAGGATTCCATTTTCTGCATAGGAGGTATGCAGGATAACAGGGCTGCATTTTACCAGGGGACAGTGGCATGGTACAAAACTTTTGAAGGTGATGGAATGTGCTGTGCAGTAAACTCACAAAATTCCAATATTTGTTATACTGAATATAGTTGGGGTCAGCTTGCTAAATCAAATAATGGTGGTACGTCCTTTGGCTCATTTATTGGACCCCCGGGTTCAGGCAATGAAAACAGTTTCTGTTTTGCCACACCGTATATTTGTTGTAAGTCAAATCCAAATATCATGTATGAGGGTGGAACTTCAATATACAAATCAAGTATCGGCGGCGGAAGCTGGACTACGCAAAATGCAAATCTTAACGGAGGGAAGGTCCTCTCCATGGACTGTTCCTCGACTAGCACGGATACTGTTTATGCGGGTGTTATTCCCGGTTCAGGGGTTACTGATATTTTCAGGACTACAGATGGGCAGAACTGGACGAATGTCTCCAACGGAGGCGTACCGAACAGGTATCCCACCGATATCCACGTCAATCCGAACAACTCAAGAGAAGTATATGCGACTTTCGGCGGATTCGGTTCGGGGCATGTTTTCAAATCAACAAATGCAGGAGTGAACTGGACCGATATTTCCGGCAATCTCCCCGACCTCCCGCATCATTGCGTTGTGATAGACCCGCAGTACCCGCAAAATATCTATGTCGGAAATGACCTTGGAGTGTATGTATCAACTAACAACGGCGTAAACTGGTTTTCGTACAGTGTGGGAATGCCTTACGCGCTCGTGTTCGACCTTACCATAGTTTATCCGAACAGGCACATCAGGGCAACCACACACGGCAACGGAGTTTTCGAAAGATCGCTCGTATCCAATCCGCTTCTTGGAATTGTGAACAACGGTCAGCTTCCCAAGGAGTTCAAGCTGTTCCAGAATTATCCGAATCCGTTCAACCCGTCAGCCAAAATTAAATTCGACATCGCGAAGACAGGGAATGTTACATTAAGCGTATTCGACATAACCGGAAGGCTTGTTACTTCCCTTGTTAACGAACGCCTCCAGCCGGGCAGTTATGAAGTGAAGTTTGACGGTACAGGATATTCAAGCGGGATATATTTCTATCGATTAAGTACAGAAAACTTCACGGATACAAAGAAGATGATGCTGGTGAAATAAAAACAAGATATTTACAGGCTTCGGCGGATTTAAATACTGCCGGAGCCTGCATTTCTGCACATTGCACCCACTCATTTAGTAAATTGATTTTACTAACACTAATAATTATTTTTGTACTTCTTTATGCTTAAAAATCCTATTTTCAGGAATTAATATATGATTAATAAAAAAACGCTTGGTATAATTATCATTTTAGGATTTTTCTCTCACCAATTTTCTTTTGCGCAGATATTTCCAAACTTGGCTATTTCAGGCGGTTTTGTGGCAGGATGGAACTTCAATAAAACCGATGACCTCAACAACGCGCTCAGAAATGCGGGATTCCCGGAAGTATCGAAGAACGGATTCCTCACGCTCGGAGGAAACGGATTCATTGACCTTCCCATGAAAAAGAACTTCATAAGATTCGGCGGAATGGGGATCGGTTTCTCCACGAATGTCAGTAAACAGGTCAATGATTCGCTTTCCAAAGCGGTCACGTATAATTTCGGAATGGGAGGGGTCAGCATAGAGTATGTAAAACCCATTAAAAACTTCGATATAACAATAGGCGCACTTTTCACCACCGGTACTTTAAAGATCGACCTGTACCAGTACGGCAATGACTACGGTAATTACAATTCCATATTCGGCGAATTTACAAACAACTCCTCATCCAGCAATATTACTAGAAATTTTAAAGTGAGGTTTTATTCCGTCCAGCCTCAAATAGGAATCGGTTTCCTCCTTCAGAAGTTCTTATACCTGAAGCTGAATGCCGGGTATTTATTTACGGCACAGGGCACATGGAAAGTGGATAACGATGTTAACGTTACTAATTTCCCATCCGGAATAAAAGCTGACGGCTTCAATATCAGTTTCGGGATTAACGCAGGATTATTTTTCAGAGATTAAAGATAAATGAAAAGAGTATTAGTAACGGGCGGTGCGGGATTTATCGGGACCAACTTCGTATATTATATGGCGAACAAAGGCTATGATGTCTCGGTATTGGATAAGCTCACATATGCAGGCGGAAAAGATAACCTCGAGCCGCTAAGCGGAAAAATGAAGCTCATAGTCGGCGATATTTGCGATAAAACCGCGGTTAAAAAATCCCTGAACGATATTGACTGGGTTGTACACATGGCTGCGGAAAGCCACAATACACGCAGTGAACAGGACCCCGATCTCTTTTACAGGACCAATGTGGAAGGAACCCTTACGATGCTCGAAGAATCCGTATTGGCAGGTGTGGAAAGATTTATTCACATTTCGACCGATGAAGTGTACGGTTCAATAATGGACGGGTATTTTTCGGAGGATGATAAAATCCAGGGTGACAGTCAGGCAACATCGGCTTATTCGAAATCGAAGGCGCTGGGCGACGACCTGGCAATGGAGTTTGCAAAAAGAGGTTTCCCGGTGATCGTGGTGAGACCGACAAATAATTTCGGCCCCTGGCAGTATCCCGAAAAAGCATTGCCGAGATGGATATCGAATCTGCTCCTCGGCAAAAAAATTCCGCTCTGGGGTGAAGGGCTTCAGATAAGGGATTGGCTGTATGCACCGGATACCGCGAAAGCTATCGAATCTCTACTGCTGAACGGAAAAACAGGTGAAGCATATAATATAGCCGCAAACCATGACCCCGAGATAACAAACCGACGTGCTGCGGAATGGATATGCAAAATTCTTAATGTCGATCCCAAGGAAGGGATAGAGTTCGTTCCCGATCCGCGTCCCAACCACGATTTTCGTTATGCACTCAATACCGCAAAAGTACAGAAGTTAGGGTTCAAAGTGAAAACCGATCCTTACGAACAGTTCAGGGAGACGGTCGAATGGTATAAACAGAACCGGAAGTGGTGGATGACAAGGAAGGAAGAAGCAGAAAGCATTTACACAAAATAAATACGTATAAATTATTCTGAAGGGACCATATATAAATGAGCGAAATATTAAAAGACAAAATAAAAAATAAAAGAGCGAAGATAGGGGTTATTGGCCTGGGGTACGTGGGTCTTCCGCTTGCTGTGGAATTTGCCCAGAAAGGATTTTTCACCCTCGGTATAGATACCGATGAGGCCAAAGTGAAGCTGATACACCAGAAGAAAAACTATATCAAGGATGTTATCAACAAAGATTTTCTTTCTGTTATTAATCGCCACCTCTTCAAAGCAGTAACAACATACGATAAAATAGGTGAACTGGACATCCTGTATGTTTGTGTACCCACGCCGGTCACGGTTAATAAGACACCTGATATCTCATACATAATGAGCGCCGCTGAAGAAATTGCAAAACGTTTAAAGCGAAATCACCTTATCATACTAAAAAGCACAACTTTTCCAGGAACTACCGAAAAATTTGTTCAGCCCGTTCTTGAAAGAAAGGGATACAAGGCGGGAAAAGATTTTTACCTGGCATTTTCGCCGGAACGCATAGACCCGGGAAACAAATTTTATAACACGAGCAATACTCCCGTAGTGGTAGGCGGTGTGTCAAAGAAATGCACGGAGCTTGCAACAATGATCTGTCAGGAAGTGGCCGCTAAGGTCTACCAGGTCTCTTCACCCAGGGTCGCAGAGATGGAGAAACTGCTCGAAAATATTTTCAGGAGCGTGAACATAGCCCTGCTGAACGAAATGGCAAGGTTATGCGAAAGAATGGGAGATATAAATATCTGGGAAGTTATCGATGCTGCGGCCTCAAAACCGTTCGGATTTATGCCGTTCTATCCCGGTCCCGGTATAGGGGGACACTGCATACAGATCGACCCGTATTATCTGGACTGGCTCGCCAAGGAATTCGATTTTCAGACCAAGTTCATCGAGCTGGCTGCCGAACTGAACGAGGACATGCCTTTTTACGTCCGGGACCTGATCTTGAGGGATATAGCGAATCTTCCGATCAAAGCCGAGGATGCAAACATATTAATTCTGGGCACAACATTCAAGAAAGACATCGACGATGCGCGGAATTCGCCCGCTATCAAGATCATAGAGCTACTGCACAAAAACGGCATAAAGAACCTCTACTTCAATGACCCGTTCATGAAGAGCATCCGGCTGGAAGACAAGATATTCAGATGTCAGCCCCTGACGGAGAAACTCCTCAAGGATTCGGATGTTACCGTTATTGTGACCGATCACACTTCTTACGATTATGAATGGGTAGTCGCATATTCGAAGCGGATCGTCGATACGAGGAATGCCACCAAAAAGATCAGGAACAACAGGGAAAAAATAACCCTGCTCGGCAGTTCCGTAAAAGTATAATTATTGGTAAAGAAGAAAAAAATCATTTCTGTTGTCGGTGCAAGGCCGAACTTTATGAAGCTGGCTCCCCTTGAGCGGGAACTCAGAAAATACAAAAAATACTTTGAACACACGATAGTCCACACCGGACAGCACTACGACTATACGCTGTCCAAAATATTCTTTAAGGACCTGGATCTGCCCGAGCCCGATATTTTCCTCGGTGCAGGTTCCGCTTCGCATGCAGAGCAGACCTCACGAATAATGCAGGAATTTGAGAAGGTCGTTATTAAACTAAAACCCGACCTCGTAATAGTATATGGTGATGTGAATTCGACACTCGCATGTTCGCTTGTTTGCGCAAAGATACACTACGCACACCACGAAAACCTTCCGGTAGCCCATGTAGAATCGGGACTCCGCAGCTTCGATAGAAAAATGCCCGAAGAGATAAACCGAATCGTTACAGATACCATTTCAAAATATCTTTTCGTTACCGAAAAAGCTGGAGTTGTAAATCTGGTCAACGAAGGTATCGATAAAAAAAGAATATTCCTGGTGGGTGACGTTATGATAGATTCATTGATAGCAAACAGGAAAAAAATCCAATCTCCTGGGATAATGAAAAAGCTCAATCTTAAGAAGAAAGGATTTATTCTCGTAACCATACACCGCCCTTCCAATGCAGATAGCAGAAATAACCTCGCAGGAATAGTATCATTGCTGGAAAGCATTTCAGGGCTGGCTGAAACGAGAGATAAAGCGGAAAAAATTATTTTTCCCATCCATCCCCGCACCAAAAAGATGGCAGAAAGATTTGGACTCGCATCAAAGCTGCGGAAGATCAAAAACCTGGTCATTCTGGAACCGGCGGGATATACTGATTTTATTAACATGCTGATGAATTCGAAACTTGTAATAACCGATTCGGGAGGTATACAGGAAGAGGCAACATTTTTACGGATACCGTGTTTAACTTTAAGGGATTCGTTCGAAAGACCGGAAACTATTACTATAGGAACAAACACTTTATGCGGTTTGAATAATGAATTAGTTCTTTCCAAAGTCAGAGAAGTATTCGAAGGCAAATACAAAAAGTCCTCAGTTCCGAAATTGATGGACGGCAAAGCTGCCCGGAGAATTGTGAAAATACTAAAAGAGAAAATGTAGGATGACATGCTGTCCCAGGACATGTTTCTGCTCTCGTTAATAATTGTATTTGCAGTATTTTAAAAAAGAACTAATTTATGTCTTATTCATTACATGATGTTTAATTAATTTAGGTTTTGGAAAACAAGAAATATTATTTTTTTTCGGATGCTCACCTCGGATTGAAATCGAAGGAAGAGGAAAAAGCAAAAGAGGAAAGGGTAATAAAATTCCTGAGGACCATAGCACCCGATGCCCTGGAGATATATATCGTTGGTGACCTTTTCGATTGCTGGATAGAATACAGAAAGGTGGTTCCGAAAGGCTATTTCAAGCTACTGGCGGCGCTGAACGAGATAGCCGAATCGGGCTTGAAAATAAACTTTCTATCGGGAAACCATGATTTTTGGCTGAATACATACCTGAGGGATGAAGTCGGACTGAACATATTTTACAATCCGATAGTCAGGGAAATTGACGGGAAAAAATTATTTATCGTTCACGGAGACGGGCTTTCGAAAGGCGATTACGGCTATAAAATAATAAAAAGAATTCTCCGGAGCAGGTTTAACCAGTTCTTATATTCGCTGATACATCCCGATATAGGAGTAGCGCTTGCGCAAAGTTCTTCCCGGAAATCAAGAGACAGCAGAATGGAGGACCTCCACCTGGGTTTTGACGGGATGAAAGAGTTCGCAGAAACAAAGATCACGGAAGGATATGATTACATAATCATGGGGCACGTTCATAAACCGCAGATGATGGAAATAAATAAGAACGGGAAAAAAGGATATTTTATTACACTTGGAGACTGGATAAAGAATTTCTCTTACGGAGTATTTTCACAGGGTTGTTTTGAACTAAAGTATTGGAGATGACCTATTAATGCTCAAAAATAAAAAGAAGAAAGCACTCGACAAAGAGTCTTACTTCCATAACAGAGATTTCAGAAAAAATATGATGAAGAAGAAAAAAAGTTCTTCATCGAACCTCATAAAATTAATTGCACTTGCGGCACTGGCGGTAATAATCGCTGTTATCATCTATTCGGTTTATCTTTTCAGGGAACTCCCCTCATTATCTGCTCTTGAAAATCCAAAACAGGATCTGGCTACAAGGATCTATTCGTCAGACGGCGAACTGATAGACCAGTTCTATCTTCAGAACAGAACCATGGTCTCGATAGATAATATCCCCAAGGATATGATAAACGCTCTAATTGCCACCGAAGACAGAAAATTTTACAAGCACTGGGGAGTAGACCTGGACAGGATAGCCAAGGCATTTATCAAAAACCTGATGAGTTTCTCCTTATCGAAGGAAGGAGCCAGCACCATCACACAGCAGCTTGCGAGGAACCTCTATTTCGGACGTGAGATAACACTTACCCGTAAACTGCGTGAGGCAGTAACGGCAGTGCAGATAGAAAAAACCTATACCAAGAACGAGATACTCACCCTTTACCTGAACCAGGTGTACTTCGGCAGGGGCGCATACGGAATAGAAGCTGCGGCAAGAACATATTTTGACAAGACCTCATCCGAACTAACGTTAGATGAGTGCGCCACTCTGGTCGGGATATTAAAATCACCCTCGGCTTATAATCCCATCGATAATCCCGAAGCGTGCGTGGATAGAAGGAACCTTGTCCTCAATAATATGCTGGACGTGGGATATATTACAAAAGAGGTTTATGATCTTACAAAGAACGATCCCATCAGGGTGATGAACAAGAAGGACGCGTTTACCACCACGGGTGTTTCACAGCAGTTCACGGAATACGTCCGCCAGCAGCTCGAGAAAAAAGCAGAAAAGTACGGATTCGATCTCTACCGGGACGGATTAATAGTAACTACTACATTAGACACCAGATTCCAGAAACATGCCGTACAGGCAGTAGAAGACCACCTCAAGGATTTCCAGAAAACGTTCAATTCTATCTGGAGCTGGAAGAGCAACAAGAACATATTGAGCGATGCTATCGATAAGAATATCAGGCAGAATGATGCCTATAAAAATGCAAAGTCGGAAGCCGAACGTGAAAAGATATATAATAAGTTTAAATCGGATGACAAGTTCATAGAATCGGTCAAAGACAGAGAGATAGCTGTACAGGTGGGTTTCGTTGTAATGGACCCGAAAACGGGGCAGATAAAAGCTATGGTGGGACAGAATCCGAATTTTCCTTTCAAATACGGACTGAACCATGTCACACAGATAAAACGCCAGCCCGGATCTTCGTTCAAACCGTTCGTGTACTCCGTAGCAATCGATAACGGCTACTCCCCTGCCTATAATATTTCTAATGACCCGTTAAGAGTGGTTATAGGAGGAAGAACGTGGGAGCCTAAAGGCGGCGGTGAGGGCGGAACAGTTTCGCTAAGGACCGGCATACAGCATTCTATCAATATCGTAGCCGTAAGAACTGCGATGGAACTTGCACCTATAGACCAGGTTATTAAGCTTGCACACAAAATGGGTATCAATTCGGAACTTCCTAATGTACTCTCTCTTGCGCTGGGCGTAGGTGACGTGTCTCCTCTTGAGATGACGAATGCATTCGGAACCTTTGCGAACGAGGGAATATGGGTAGAACCGATTTCAATATTAAAAATACAGGACCGGTACGGCAACCTTATCGAAGAAGACATGCCCGAAACGCGTGAAGTGCTCAGTGAAGGAACGGCTTACATCATGACCGATATGATGGAAGATGTAATAGACGGCGGTACGGCATCGAGCGTCAGGCAATTTTTCCACAGGCCTGCTGCAGGTAAAACAGGTACTACACAGGATTTCACCGATGCATGGTTCCTCGGTTACACTCCGCAGCTGGTTGCAGGTGTGTGGGTAGGATTTGATGATCCGAGAATAAAATTCGGCGGATGGTACGGGCAGGGCGGAAAAGCCGCAGCTCCGATATGGGCAAGGTTCATGAAATATATCTATGACGACCCCGAAACCACAATGCCCCTTGCATATTTTGAAATGCCTCCTGATGTTGAAGAAGCGAACGTATGCACAATAACCGGGCTCAGGGCTAACGAAACTTGTCCCGCTGTTACCGATCTAATACTGAAAAAATATGCGAACAGAGTCTGCAGTATGACACACCAGCCGACGAATAACGGACCTTCGGAAACGAACAACGAACCTCCCCCGGGAAGCATAGGGTTTTAAATCTAAAAGGGAGTTGCAAAACAGATTCCTTTCCTTATTTCATTGCTCATTCAATATATTCATCACATCTAATTATATTTCTGCTATGAACCTAAAACACTGTGTGGAATTAAGAACACTGCTATCGTAACCAATGCCGCTCCCAGTACCCAGTACTTCGGTTTTTTTGACCTGTAGATCATAACAATTGCTGCGATCCATACGATCCATGCAATGAGAGTTTTATTATCAGTCAGATCAAACCCAAACGGTACACCTGTCCAGTATTGGCCGAAAGCATATTTCTCAACAAGCGGTCCGAAGATCAAACCCCCGACGGTTAATAGTCCCATTGCCCAGTAAGCGAACTTTTTGAGATCGGGTTCTTTGCGGAATATCTCAACTCCCGCTCTAATAGAAAGAAGCATTGCGAGGAACATAAAAATAATATGCGGGAGCAATGCCCACATAGGGATATCTCCTTTGAAACGAATCACAACCGGTTCCGTAGGAACGTTTATTTCCATATTCCCGCCTATCAATCTGATAAAATACTGTAATTTTCCTGCCGGGGGTTGTTTAGGCAGTTCACCTGTAAGTACACCTTTTTCATTTGTCATTTCCACACGCGAGAGGTCATCGTTGGTTTTATTCCGTCTCCATAGAAGGACACCCTTTATACTATCATCGAGCACCTCTAATTTGACAGAAGAATTTTCGTTAGAGCTTCCGCTGCGGTCAAGCTTGTAGAGGATATCCTTCCCCTGAAATTTAATGGAGCCGGATAAGGGATAGGTGGGTCCTGTGACACGCTGATAATAAGCAGAAAATATGGTAATGATAAATGCGATAACCCATAGTAAAATGGTAACTTTTTTATTCTTTTGTTCCATAGTCCTAATCCTTTCTAATTATTATGAAATTTCTGCAACTTCACTCTAAATAATGAATAAAACAATGATATATGATTGTCAGAAATTTTAGAATTCAGAAGGATTAGATTTATCCGCCTGTAGCATTGAAATGACCCCATGGAGCTAATCTTAAAACTATCATTATTGCAAAAAAAGCAACCACTACAGCTGTTCCGATAATAGCAACAGGCACCCAATAATTATTTCTCAA
>JBEKSX010000016.1:0-37332 GCA_049516635.1 Ignavibacteria bacterium
GTGAAGAATGGTTTCTTACGTTCCGGGATCTGCAGCTGTTTGATATTAACCAGGGGATTCGATTCGATATAATTCCATTTCAGAGCCAGGTTGAAGATTGCTTTTAGGGTCCTGAACTCAATATTAACAGATACTGGATTAACGGAATTTAATCGTAATTGCTTATAGCTTTCGAAATCCCGGGTACTGAACATATTAAGCGGTTTATTCCCTATATTTAATTCAAGATGTTTCAGGCAATTAGCATAATGCCATTGAGAGCTCTTACTGAGGTTTGAATCTGCATATTTCAAAACCTCTGTTTTAAAATCAGATAGAAAAATATTCCTTGATTTCTTTTTGTGTTTGAAAGTACGGAATGATTCATTTGCCTCTGATTTACTTTTTTTCTTCGTTGAGACGTTTACGCGCTTACCGTTCTCGAGCATACCGATGTAATAATACCCGTTTTTGCGTTTGAATAGAAACATGATAGAACCTCCTCTATTATATAAGTTGATTGATTACACTTTTGATTACTTCAATTGTATGTAGTATAAAAATAATATACTTCTGAATTTCATAGTATTGGCGTATCAAAAAACTCAATAGATGTTAACTTCAAATATTGAGTTTTCGATATGTTTTGCTCCGCAGGCAGGACTTGAACCTGCGACCCTCTGATTAACAGTCAGATGCTCTAACCAACTGAGCTACTGCGGAATATTTAAAAATATATAAGAACTTATTATATTCCCGATTTATAGTCACCCTGAGAGCTCGGGATAGCTATCCGCTTTTGGCGGAGAGCTGCTGCGTAATATTTTTATGTAATAATAGAATACAAATATAACTATGTGTAAAAATAAAATCAATTCAACGGAATTTCGTTAATATTATAACGGTTTGCTTTGATTGAAAAAGTATCATACTTACATATCAGAGGGTAATCCGGCAGATGCGGGGCCAGCTTGTCCCGTCTAAGGAGTGCAGATGAAAAAGCCCGCTTTTGGCGGGCTATAGTATTGTTAATTAAATTTAAAAATAGATTATATTTAGAATTATCAATCTAATTTGATTGATACTATTTATTTAAAATCATTTTCTTTACAATCCTGCTGTCATTGGATGTCATAACGAAGAAATAAATTCCTGAAGCAAAATCTGACATATTGTATCTTATTTCATAACTGCCTTTATCACGATAGTCGTCCATCAGTGTGGACACGACCATTCCGAGTTCGTTGTAGATTACCAATTTAACTCTGGAATATTTTAGGACATCAAATTTAATTGTTGTAGACGGATTAAATGGATTAGGACTGTTCTGATAAAGTACAAAATTGTCCGGAACTAGCTTCTCATTCTTGTTTTGTTCAGATAATAAATCCATTCTTCCTCTGGAATAAGTTGCAGACCATTTCTGCGTACCTGAGGTATTGTAGCTTAATGTAACATAATCAAAATCTGATATGGGATTATAGCTGCTCCCCGTCACATATATGTTCCCCGGGTTATCCACTAAAATCTGTACAGCTATATCATCACGGTAACTGGAAGTATATATATCAACCCATTGCTGGACTCCCGAATTCTTATATTTTACAATTGTATAATGATAATATATACCAAAAGGACCCATAATTTTACTGGCTCCGCTTACAAAAACATTTGCTTTTTTATCCAGAGCTAATGAATATGCTATATCGTCACCATGAAATGAACCATCATAACGTGAAACCCATTGCTGAACACCCGCAGAATTATATTTGATCGTGGCAAAATCAGCGTTACCTTTCGGAGTAGCGTTGCTGCTTCCTGTTACATATACGTTACAGGAATTATCGACTGCAACCGACCTTGCCTGATTGCCATATCCGCAGGGTCCGCTGTAGCGTGCGACCCACTGTTGAACACCGTTCGAATTATATTTTACCGTGGCATAGTCATATGAATGCAGATTGTTTTTGCTGGAGCCTGTAACTACCAGGTCATCATATTTATCTACGGTTATGGCGTACGCCTTATCTTCTCCGCTGCCCGTTCCGTTATATTTTGAAACCCATTGCTGAACACCCGCAGTACTATATTTTATTGTGATATAGTCCGATACACTATTCATACCCTTTCCGTATCCTGTCACATATATGTTCATTTTACTATCTATGGTAATAGCATAGGCTTTATCCTCGCCACTCCCTGTGCTGCTGTATGTGGCAACCCATTGCTGAACTCCATTAGAATTATATTTTATGGTGCAAAAATCCGTTCCCCCGTTGGTACCTGTAGTAAAACCTGTAACATATACATTCCCCCAATCATCTGCGATCAATGCAAAACCTTCGTCGTTTTTATGTGCTGATCCATCATAAACGGCTACCCACTGCTGGGAACCATCAGATTTATATTTTATCGTAGTAATGTCATGACTGCTATTTAGCCCTGTGCTGTAACCTGTAACAAAGATATCAATATATTTATCCACTGTAATAGCATAAGCTTTATCCTCACCGTTTCCGGATCCGTTATAAATATTAACCCATTGCTGAACACCGTTCTTGTTATATTTAACTGTGCAAAAATCTTTATCCGATAACATACCTGTAGAATATCCTGTAACGTAACAATTTTTATCATCATCTATCACCATAGAAGATACTCTATCATCATTACCGTACTCACCCCCCGGCAATACAGGATCTTCAATAGAGTATAGTTTATTGCTCAGAGTGAACAGTAGAGCAAGGAACAATGTAAAATATATCTTCTTCATAATTAATAAATATTTTTTGAAATATTTAATTTTTTACAAATTAATTGAACCACGCAAGATTAACCTTACATTAACCAGACGACGATGGAATAATAAATTTTCTAATTATATTAGTAACCTGTATACCCTGATTATTATTGTTGAACGTAAGTTCAACAATTACAGGAAACTATCGTATTCTGAAAAGGCAAATTTAATGCCAAAAGCATAAGCTTAATGGTGGGTTTAAATAAACAAATATAGGTTAGATCGATTGTATTAGAAACATTTGATTCCTTTAGGAAACATTCGTTGGCAAACAAAAGATTTCATATACCGAAAAATGCTACCCTATTTTGGGTTCAATATAGCATATATAGTTATCGATAATAATAATAAGTTTCACGATTCATTTAATTTTACTTTGATAAACATTAATTTTGCTTTTCAAACTGAATATATTTAACGATCAAAAATTATTAATGTTTATATTATCTATAAAAACCGATTTTAACCTTTTATTATTGAGCCCGATATAGAATGCGTATAGTAATGTATCACATATCTGCTTATCCCGCTGTTCCGTTAAAATTTTCAGATTCCCACAAAAAAAAGCCCGCATAACTGCGGGCTTTGAATTCGGATAGTAATGAATCGCTTCTTACTAACCTATAATTATCACTGTAATTACTTCAGGAGTACCATCTTCTTTGTATCATTGAACCACCCTGACTTTATCGTATAGAAGTAAATACCGCTCGGTAAATTGGTAGCATCAAACATAACCTGATTTATTCCTGCGGGTTGTTTGCCGTTCACAAGAGTCATGACTTCTTTTCCTAAGATATCATATACTTTTATGGTAACAAATGATTCTTTCGGTAAGTCAAAGGTAATTTGTGTTGTCGGGTTGAACGGATTTGGAAAGTTCTGCTCTAATTTGAATTCTTTCACAATTCCGTTATTGTTTCTGATACCGTTCACAGTATCTGTTGCTATGTGTATTTTCCTGAATACCTGGATAGTTCTGCATTCCGGAGCTCCTGCATCCGGTCTTGCGAAAGCACCGGCGGTCGGCTTCTTTTGATATACAACGTATAAAGTAAAACTGCTGCCTTCAGCTGGAGCAACCTTGTCAACTGTGCAGTATCTTTCGTCAAATGAATGAATTCCATCTAGTGTGAACTGTACCGGATTCGACCATATCATATCTGAAGTCTTTGCAAACTGGTAGAATAAGTGGCTTTTATTATATGAATAGATAGTGTCCAGACCAAACGGGCACGAATAAGTTACAAAGATATACTGCTGGTCACTGGATAAAGACAAACACGGATGGTCGAAATTGGAAATAAATGCCTGTGCAACCATCGACTCGGCAACCTGTGGTAGCGGATGAATTGGAGACGTACGGGTTCCTGCTATTACCTGCGGCGCAGTATTATTCTTACCCGCAAGCAATCTTCCCGAAACATATAATCCCGAAGGTGCCATTGCATTGAAAGCCCAGTAATAGTTACCCGCATTATCAATTATGATATTTGCGGCACCGTTCGAGTTCGGAACACAAGTATCCCCATTTATTACAGTACCATTAAATAACTGTATAAAAGAACCCCAGGTAATACCGTTATCGGTGGATTTTGTTGCAAAAATTCTTCCCATACTGAAATTACCTCCGGTTTCCCTATACGGATCATCCAGAATCATTGCAACACCGCCTGTACCTGTAGCACCTGATAGACACTGGTTGGCCTGACCTGTTATACCTGCAGGACCCACCAATCTGTTGGTAGCAATAAACAGGTTAGTACTTGAATTATAAATAGAAGCCTGTATAGAATCTGTTGCTGCAGATCCCTGGAAAGTGGCACCGAGCATAAACATGTTTCCGTTTGTTAATCTATAAACTTGAGGCCATGCCATATTCGGAGGCGTCTCAACGCCCGTGAATGAACCTGCTCCCGGAGCAATATCGTAGTTTATAAAACCCGCTGCAGTAAATGCCGGAAATCCTACGGAATAGTGATTTGCCACAATTCCGCTGCCGTCGGATTTTCCGCTGACTGCGCAGTAACCGCTCTTAACGGTAGGATACACTCCCAGATCTGACCATGTATTACCGTCATCACTGCTCCATGATATTGCCGTACGCCTCGAACCGTTAAAATCGACGGAATCCAGAGCATTCATAAATATGGAGTACATATTAGTGGCATCGTGTCTATAAATATGTGCCTGTACTTCGCCGTTGTACTGGTAATCCCAAAAACCGGTTAAACCGTTTATCGGAATTTCAGGTCCCAGCCAGTAGTCACCATTGTCTCTTTGACCTTCCAATTGGATCGGCGTGTTAACAAAAGTACGTTGTAAATTTCCCGGGTTCAATGTGCCGTCAATACGTTCACATGGAAGTGCTCTATCGCTCTTCTTAGGGATCGAATCAGGTGTGAAATTCCAGAAAGCAAATGAGCATATTGTCAGCACCATGACACAGGAAATGAGTATTTTATTTGACATTTTAATCTCCTTCAATAAAATTACTTTAAAGTATTTTGTGAATTAGTTATTTAAATTAGAAACCTATATAGTTCGATTCTAAAACTTATTGTATAGATAAAGTGATGTAGTATATATATCATTCAATATAAAAGATTAATAAAAAATTATCAAGTATATTATAATAGATATTTTCAACAATTTAGGAACTCAATACGGAGCTAAAACACCCTATTATATCAGCCGTGCCGGGGTGTATCCAAACATTATCTTCTCTTTCGCTTTATTCGCCTTATCGTACAAAACATCTGATATAGGGTTAATGTTTCGTATAAGGAATTTGGTTAAAAATATACCAATTATCAACAGATTTCTACGATTCACACATATTTTTTAACTTTCGGTTTGTAACGTTTCCCGATGAAATTTGCGGTTTTAGGGAACTACCCTTTTCAGCCATCTTTAAAACAGGTAAACTGCCAGATCCAATCAGAATGGCAGAACACGTAATAAGGCACTTGAGGGATTTATTTTTATTTCATACTAGCCCGGTTGAAGATCTGTTATGAGATCATCTTGATAGAAACAATAACATATATGGACCAGCTTCCGGAACGGTAAATAACTCAAATCGGTTAAAATAATTTTATCATAAATTACTATTTTGATTAATCTTTATAAAAAAATTATATTTACACCCTATTTCAAAATTAAACAATAAAAATTATGAGCAATCCAATCTTAGATCCGGTAGAAGGCATCACTCTCGAGCAGTGGGCTGAAGTAAATGCAAAACTGGCTTCTGGCACACCTGCAGAAGAAGCTATCAAATCGATCGCAGCGGATATGCCTAAATGGGACCGCGTAAATAACGAGTGGCTTACACGTATGAGAAATGATACAACATTCACTATATCAAATAAATATGCAGCTGCTTTTAACAAAGGAGCTTCGGGCAATCTCGGAAGCGGTTCACAGGTTTCAGCAGATTCATTTCCTTTCGAGAAATATATCGAGGTTATGGTTGCACAGGATGTCCTCGGTAAACAGGGACGCGATGCACAGGATGTTCTGAAGGATTTCGGTCTGACAGTTGCCGATTATTCCAACATCAGTTCATACTGGAGCGGTAAAATGATGTCCGATTTTTCATTAGCTGCTAAAATGGCTCAGCTGGATGCAGAGTTCAGGAAAAAATACCAGAGCATGGCACCGGGAAGCGCACATAGTGATATTGAGTTCTAATGGACGAAAACAAACTGCTCTCTGATTTTAATTCAGAGATCGACATAGCGTTCAGAACAGCCTGGCATTCTGAAAAAGGCGGTAATGAGAACTGGAACAACTTATTGAATTCGTATGGCCTTTCACCTCTTCCGCAAAACGATAAGCAGCTGCTATTAAATTCTGAAATGAAAATAACGCGAGGAGCGTTCCCCATTGAACTGAGAAGGGTATACGAAAAAATTATTGAGAAACATAAAATGAATGCTGCTTCCTCTACCCTGCTGTCTCAAACTTTGAGTAATTTCGATATCGATAGCAAGGTATTAGAATACTACCAGAAGATAAAACCGTTCGCAGGACTGGGGGATATTTTTAGAAATGCTTCTACGGGCACGCAAAAATACTCATCAGGTCTTCAGAAAGAAAAACAGCAAACAATAAAATGCAGGAATTGCGGGGCACCAAGACTTGAGGAGATGCAGTATGATACCTGTCTTTTCTGCGGAAGCAAACTTTTTGAAACAACTTAAAACAACATGTCATTTGAAGAATTAATCATTCGCTGGGATACTTTCCTTGGTAAGCTAAAAGACCGTTTCTTTGAAGTTATCGGACAGGCAGAAGGTCCGCTTGAAGAGATGATAAATAACCTCCAGTATGATAATGTTGTCATTATTAACATCAGGAACGGTTTGCACAGCCAGACGGTCATACAGCTCAAACAGAAAGCTGAAGAGGGCTGGGGTAAAATGGACATTGAAATGCAGAAGTTCGGGAAATTCTTCTGGAACCAGAAATCGGAGCAGCACCTGAAACTGGACGCGTTCAGATCCTGGCTGGATACGGAATTTCTTAAATTTGAAGTCGGACTATATGCGAAGGCAGCCAGGAAGATCCTGGAGAACGTTAAGCAGCATGTCGATGAAAAGAAAATGCACCGATGCACTCAATGTGGTGCAGAACTGCCAATAAAGATATATTCCTTCATGGCGGTCAACATCAAATGCGATAGCTGCGGCTCTGTTAATACGTATCAGCCGGATGACAGGATACGAGCACTGGAATATTATGTATTAACCCCCCTTGCAGATGAATATGCACTGGATGCAAAGCTTAGAGCTATTTACAATAAAAATGCACAGAAAGAATATTATACTAAATTCTACACTTTTTTGATGGATACTGTTCCAGATAAAAAAGATTTCTACCGGCGTGCAATGGAAGAAAGACTAAATAATCCGTTCTTCCGATAGCTTCACTTCGAATAGCCGGCTGAATTTCACCTTACAATCGTATCTGGATCTAAATCCATTATTATTCGCGGTTTTATATATTATATTAGGGATATAAAATAAATCTACAAAAAAATAAAAGGGGCAACAATGAAAAAATTATTTATTCTTTTTTCCCTTTTACTGTATCTCCTCTTGCCTTTTAAATTATCTTCACAAAATAATTTTACATATCCTAAAACCGAAGATAAACAGGATAATATTGTACTCCGCACACCGCAGGAACCAGATTACGCTGTTCTCTACAGTTTCTCTCAGCTGACCACAACCTTTTTCTCCATTGTAAATGCTCCGGGTGAGGTTGTTCTTGGAACGGGTGTTCTGGATGATCAAACATATTCCAATAAGCCTATCGGTTTTACTTTTAACTTTGACAGTACAGACTACACAGCTTTCGGCGTGAGTGCTAACGGTTATATTATGATGGGCAGCGAGGTAATATTGACCAGCTACATGGTTTTGAACGCAATTCAGAACGATGTCATATCTGCTTTCAATGCAGATC
This sequence comes from Ignavibacteria bacterium, assembly GCA_049516635.1. GTDB lineage: Bacteria > Bacteroidota > Ignavibacteria > Tepidaquicellales > OLB5 > JBEKSX01. Next base: position 8,255 of record JBEKSX010000016.1, read on the forward strand.
TGTTAAGCTATGCGTCCACTGGCAGAGTTTCGTTCCTATCATCAGGGATAGCCCCGAATCGGATACTAACCGTACAATGGACAGACTTTGGATTTTATCCCGGCGGAGGTGGAGATACCAGTCATACTAATTTTCAGATCAAACTGTATGAATCCACTAATATTATCCAGTTGGTTTATGGTAATTGCAATTCCGGTACAACCTTGCATAATGTGCAGGCTGGTATCCGGGGAATTTCTACAGCAGATGTCAGTTCCAGAACAACAACTACAAACTGGTTGACAACAACAGCCGGAAACTCTACGTCACAATGCAGGTTCCAGGTAGGAGTATCTCCGCCTTTGGGGTTAACATTCCAATGGATTCCTCCCGTAATTGTTCCTTATCTGTGTGAGAGCTTCAATTCAACTACATTTCCTACCACAGGGTGGACGGTACTATTCACAGGAACTAATTACTGGTCACGGAATCCCGTAAGCGCATTTTGTCTCGGAACCGGTTCCTTAAAATTTGATTTTTTTGATGCCCCGGTAGGCACGAACCAATCGGTAATATCTCCCTTATTCCCCGCCATATCTTCAGGGGGCGGATGTGATTCGCTACGGTTTGCCCATGCACACAGCGGGAATTCAAGCTCCACGGATATACTTCAGATCCAGACATCAACTAACGGAGGTGTAAACTGGGTTGAACTGACCTTGCTATCGACACAGCTAAATACGGCACCACCGCAGACAACAGCTTTTACGCCTACCTGCACGCAGTGGAGCAGAAAGACTTTCGCATTACCGATGGGAACTAACAGGCTAAGGCTTAATTGTATAAGCGCTCCGGATAATAATCTCTACCTTGATACATTATGCATCGTGTGTTATACAGGAATAAAGCCAAAAATTACAGGTATTCCAATAGAATATTCGCTCTCACAAAACTATCCTAATCCGTTTAATCCGAAAACTGTAATTACTTATCAATTGCCGGTCAGCGGTTACGTCAAATTGACCGTGTATGATATATTGGGGCGCATGGTCACGGAGCTTGTAAGTAGTGAACTGAAAGCGGGAACATACGAGACAGAATTCGACGGTTCTAATCTCGCTTCGGGTTTGTATTTCTATACTATTACTGCGGGAAGCTTCACAGAAACGAAAAAGATGGCACTGATCAAGTAGGGTACCAAATTTTTCTTCATCGCTCATCCTGCAAATTTATTTGCAGGATGAGCGGGTTTCATACTTCCAACCTTTTGACATTCCATATATACTATACTTTGGTGCCGGGTATATATTTTTCCGGGTTCAAAAAAATAACTGAGCTGAATTTTTAACTTTCTCAATTATAGCTTTATATATATTTTAATGAAAAGCTCCAAACTTTATGACAGAAATAATAATCGTTTAAATAATTTATTGCACAAATATCATGAATAAAGAATTAATCTCAACGTTCATTGAAAAGTGGAAAAAATATTTTAATAACGCTGAACTTCCTATCGTATTTTATTACAGCAATAGCGTGAATGACAGTGAGCTCCTGCCGCCTGCACCAAAGAGAAGATGTATGATAAACGAACTCACAATGGTCAGGGATGGAAGGTCATTATGCTATGCAGCTGAGTCATTTGGCTGCGAGGGAGGTAAACGCTATACCGGTTTTTCAAGTACACTCCGTCCGAACTTCGAATATTTCCTCTCATGCGGCATAGAAGGAGAAATGGAAGGTGAGAGATACAAAAGGACACCTGAAATAGTTCAGGAAATTTTAAAAGATCATAAGCAATTAGATCTGCCCGGAAAATATTTAATATTCAAAAGATGGGACAAGCTTTCTGAAACCGATCATCCCGATGCAGTGATCTTCTTTGCTAAAAGCGATGTGCTTGCAGGATTATTTACTCTTGCCAGTTTCGATGAGGCAGAGCCAAACACTTCTTTTACTCCTTTTGGAGCGGGATGCAGCTCCATAGTTTACTATCCGTATCTTGAAAAAGATAAAGAGGAGCAAAGAGCAGTGATCGGGATGTTTGATCCTTCAGCAAGGGTAAGTGTGGGACCCGATGAAATAACATTCACCGTGCCTATGAAAAAATTTGAGAAAATGGTAGGTTATATGGATGAAAGCTTCCTTATCACACCTACATGGAAGAAAATACAGGAGAGGATCTCTTAACAAAGCCCATAGTTCCTAAAAGTATTTGTATGCTTCGAGGAGATTCTTATATACTCAAAATTTAATACTCATTGAGTAATAATAGCTGTTATAGGCGAACATTTTGTTCACGGTTTGCTTGTTGATGGATTTAATCACAGTCGAGATAATGAGATTTTTTAATACAAAGCCTGCGAGAACAGGTAAGATCTTATCGGGCTTAAAAAAAAGCTTAACGGAATTATCTACTGCCAGGATAGCAACCCCCTGTACGAACAAAGATTTGAAATGCTCTTTTATTCCGTCTATAGGGATAAAACAGCTCAGGTTTTGATTTGCATAAATGCTCACAAAATCGAAAGGTTTTATATTGAAAGAGGGATTAATATTTATGATTGCATATTTACCCCAGAAACCTCCGAACCTTATGTTCTCCCTGAAAGATGATACGATATTAAATGTTCTCTTTACTTTGCTTTCCTGTTGTTGATTGATATGAAACGGATGGGTCAATAAGATACTTTTTAATTGGTCAACCTCATCTTTGGTTTCAATTTTAAGCGCTGAAAGCCGGTTCACCTGCACTGCATTTAAAGCAGCATTCCTCACATAGATGTTACCGCTAATTACAAACGACCTGTCCGGAACAGCATCCTGACTACGCTGTATCTGTACCAAACCTATCAACAGAAGAATTACTATAACCGGTTTTTTCATGGTTGTAATTAGTAATTATTCTTAAATAACCCTGGGAATAATATCGGGAAATTTATATGATTTGTCAAGCGTTTATTTTCTCGTCATCTAAAAGTAAAAAGGGTTGCATCTTCGAACTATATGTCATTTAAGGATTTATGGAAATGGGTCCAGTAAAATGACTTTTTGCTTTATTTAAAATATTCTTACTTACATAAAATTATATAAAAATCACTTCAGCGAGAATTAATATGAAAATTACAAAAGTTAACATCAAAGAAAAACTTGGCAGCTTTAATGACTACTGGAAACCATACATAATCGGAGAGCTGAACGGACAATATGTAAAGATAGTAAAATTTACGGGCGAGTTTACCTGGCACCACCATGATAATGAAGATGAAATGTTTTTGGTTATAAAGGGTGAATTTAATATGGAATTGAAAGACAGCACTTTGAAACTTCGTGAAGGAGAGTTCATAATTATACCGAAAGGGGTCGAACATAGACCTGTAGCGGAAAAGGAAGCACACGTGCTTTTATTTGAACCGGTTTCCACTCTGAATACGGGGAATGTGAAGAATAGCTTCACCAAAGAAACATTGGCAAGACTTTAATAAATTATTTATTCGCTTTTAGCTTAAAACTATTTGAACTATTATTCATAAAAAGCAAGGTCCGCCGGTTCTGATCGTGCTTATGGGTGTAAACATTTTTTTCCCGGCAGACCTGCTGTGAAAGACCTGATCCTTGTTAGCTAGAAATTAAAATCGTATCCTAATTTGAAATACCTCCCAGTATTTTGAAGCTTCTCGCCTAAAAGATCGATCACAAGATACACATTACTGCCTGCGAAGAATTCATATTGAAGCATTGTATTCCACAGTGCAAGCCGGTTATACGTATCCTGCTGGTAATATGAACGGAAATAGAGCTTTGGGATTATACGCCAATCCAGCTTAGCACTGAATATACTCTGCTTTATGTCCATCACTGTGCGGTAATCATAGGCAAAAAGCATGCTTATCCTGTCAAAAAGGACCAGGTCAATATTGGCATAGGGGTGCTTAATAAAACTCCCGAAGTACGGACCGCATTCATACCCGATATAAAGAGCACTCCTCCCGATAAGGAACTTGATGCTATTATTAAAGTCAAAATTGTTCCTTCGTATCAGGTTACCGTTCACATCAATATCATTCGGACGGTTGTATTCGAAGTAATGGTCAAGGTTAATGATATCGTTCAGCCTGTAAAACAATTCAGTAGCAACTGCCTCCTGGTATTTGAAATTGCTTGAGATCTGCCTCAGTCTGTAATAGCTTACCTTAATATTTATCTCTGAAAAGTATTTACGGTTACTTTTCCATATGTACCCGGGTTGAAAAATCGTCTCATCGTAATCGTTCGGTGCTCCTATCTGTGAGTTGAATGAGGTCGACGTCTGGAAATTCTTATCTACTCTATCATACATAATGTCGTAATACGGGCCCCCTGCGTAACTGGTTTCATAGAATTGATGCAGTAAATACGCCGTTCCGTTATTTGTGTATCCGAAATTAGATGCAATTTGCCCCTGGAAATCAAATCTCGTTTTTGGTATCCTGACTAGCCCGTCAAAGCTTATTATCCTGTCCTTCGAATCTGATTGCTTATCGTTGGTGTATATTAATAATCCCCCGAAATTGAAATCACTCAAATTAAGCCTGGGGCGCGCAACAAAATACTGCTTCTTGTCAGGGTATCGCGGTTCTTCTACATATACTATTCCGGCTTTCAGCTTATCACCCCGGTAGGTATAGTTCACCCCATAGGTTATGCTGTCGATCGATCTCGTGTAGAACAGGTTGATCGGTGTTGTATAGATATCAAGATCCTTGCTGAAGAACGGTCTTTTCTCGGTCAAAAATACAGGTCTATTATAAAATGTGAACCTGAACGGGTCAGCTTCCAGTGTCGACTGATCCGTGTTCACCGTGCCCTTCAGCTTATGGTCATTCAGGCTAACGTTGACGTCACCGCCTAATGTTGCTCCCGGCTTTTTATCATTGAATTTATTAGCAACTACATAAGGCGATACCGTCATGTTCAAATTAATTTTTTCATCGAAAGGATATCTCAGATCGAACTTATACGTGTTCTTTACTGATAACAACTCGCTGTTGGGGCTGATCGAATAAGTATAGAGTGTTCCGTCTGGTTTATATGCGAACATCTGAATGTCAAATCCAATCTGCTTCTCATTCTTGTTCTGAAACTTTGCGACCGGTATCCTTACCTCACTCTCGATATATCCCGGTTTCCCGTCCTTAGCTTCCCTGTAGATGGTCGATTTTGCTTCCCAGACCCAATCCCATTCGTATGAAATGCTCCTTTGATTATAGACTATTCCGTCTCTCTGGTTATTCAAAAAACTGAACGAGAAAAAGTAACCATTCTGGTTTTTATTTTCCAGGTCGAGCATTATGAAGAACTCGTTCTCTTCATCGGTGCTTCTGTCTCGTGTAAAAGATTTAGAGATTACCTTACCCCTGGGCCACCACTTGAATGCAAAATTGATAGCGTCTTTAGTCTGCTTCACATAGACTATCGTACTGTCATAATACTTCTCATCCGATCTGGGAATAGTAATATAGAAATCTGAAAAGACCTTCGCTCCCACCCACTCCGCGTCATCGATCTTACCGTCGATAACAGGAACCGCAGCTTCACCGGAATATGAGGATGAATTCTGAGCACTAATTGCGGTTGCGAAAAACAGTATTGGCGAAATGTACAAAAGCAGGTAATTTATCTTCATAATATTGACCCTTTTATTAAGTTTTTTTTCCTTCTGCTAAACTTCCACTGTTTCAAATTTCGCGGGGGTCCTTCTATGATCATCTCGAACTCATCTGCTCACTCTAAACTTTTCAAAAATAACAGCATACATATAGTAAGCAAAAACTTTTTGCTTGATACTCATAGTATCTTATTACTATATTATCAGATAAATAAAGATTAAATGCATAATAATAATAAAGTTATATAATAGTTATCATAGTATCTTATGTATCCGTCATCGAGCTTATTTAACCTCATAAAATCACTTTCCAAGAGCGAGAAAAGATATTTCAGAATGTACTCTTCTCTTCAGGAAGGTAATAAGAACTATCTTAAACTCTTCGATACTATAGATAAGATGCCTCAATATGACGAATCGTTTATCAAGCATGAGTTCAAGAAAGAAAAATTCACGAAGCAGTTAACTTTCACCAAGAACTATCTGCACAGCTTGATCTTCAAAAGCCTGTATTCCTACTACTCTAAACATTCTATCGAAAACCGTTTGAATGATCTGATATTCAGGTGCAGTTATTATTACAAAAAGACTCTTTATAAAGATTTTATAAATACGATCCAGCTCGGGAAAAAGCTTTCATCGGAATACGAAAGATTCGGATACTTTATCCAGTTCTCATCTTTTGAAAAAATTTTGATCACTGAAAAACTATTCCCCTCTCTTGAAGAAAGTTCTATTTTAACCCAGGAGGAACTTGTGACTGAAAAGATAGGTAACTTATCGGTCTATGATTCTTATGTTGCCATGCTCACGGGTATATATCGTACCGAAGGAAAGACAAGGGACACAGTCCTTTTTAAATATATTGAACGCATCAGGAAATCTCCTCTTCTGACTTCAGAAGATTATGCTTTATCTTATTTAGCGAAGGAACGATATTATTACCTTCTGCAGATAATTTCCGATATATGCGGTAAATATGATGATATGTTTTATTACTGCAAGAAACGCCTTGATATAATTTCATCACATCCCGAACCGTTTACTGACAGAATCTACAATTACTGGGGAGATATCCTGATGAACCTTATCCTTATCTCTATACGATGTAACAGGTCAAGGAAGATCATCGAATATTTACACCTCCTGGAATCTCATATCTATGATACGAAGTCCGATAAAGTTTATCTTTTCCTCGTTCAATCCTATTTAAGTGTACAATTGATTATCACTGAAAAGAGATGGGACAGGATACATTTTCTTATGGAGAGGATAAAGATAGGTCTGAATATATACAAAGGAATAATGGATCCCGGTTTTGAGTTAGTGCTGTATGATCTAATAGTCAGGATGTATGTGGAAGCGTCTGATCACGGGTCCGCTCTGAAATACATGAACCTTCTTTTGAACCACCCATTGATCTCCATCAGGAGGGATATCGAGTATAATGCCCGTCTTCTTAATCTGATCATTCATTATGAGTTGAAAAATTTTGATTATCTCGAATACCTGATCTTATCTACTTACCGATTTCTCTATAAAAGAAAAAAGATCTACAAACTTGAAACGTTGGTTATTGATTTCATAAAAAGATTACCGCGGATCAATTCTAACAGAGACCTTGCAGAAAATTTCCAGATACTTCAAAATAACATGAGGACGATATATAAGAAGCCGCATGAGAAGAATATTTTTCTGTATTTCAATTATATGGAATGGGTAAGTAAAAAATTGAAAGAGATCAGATGAACATCTAATTCCCCGTGATAGACCATTTCCCTTCACACTTAACGTCAAGGATATACTGTCCCGATTCAGGAACAAATATTGTCCGCTTTCTGATGCACGGGCCATAATGTTCGAGAACCTTTGCAAAAGGTTCTCCGTTTCCGTTTAACATATTTACTGAAATATTTGAATTACCCGAATAAGATACGCTGAAATCTACTAATCCTTGCGTGAGATCTATTGTACGTTTATTAGTCCCCTCTGCGGATAAGGAAATTCTTTGCGATACTTTATTGGGAGAAGAAGTTGAATCGATTTTGGACCGTGACATAGAGTATATTTTTTTACTGTGATTTCTATGAAGCAAATATCCCAAGCTTCCGATCATCACAATAAGAAAAAATACCGAGAGTAGATATTTATACCTGAAGTCCAGCTTTTTAAACATTATAATTATAACTTTTTACGGAAGAACATTTATGTTATTAACAATAAGTTCAGCTTAATGGGTTCATTAATGGGTGGCGAGACCTGTAGTTAGGAATTGGAAAGTTCAAAAATCTGTGAAAACAGATATTTATTTATATCTTGATCTATGGATATACATCCTTAATAGTCTATTTTACCTTAATTGCAGTAACAGATATTCTTCATTTTCCGTTCTTAAACCCCAAAGATACATTTTTTTACAATAATTCATATCTTATTTAACAAATTCAGAGCTTTTTTTTGTTACATTTGTAAAGCAAGAATTTATAAAAAGAAAACATGCAAATTTACAAATTATCGCACAAAATCAAATTTTTAGCGGGAATTTTACTCATTTTGTTATTTTCCGCTTCATTTTCTTCACTAAATGCCCAGCAGAGGACCGGACGCGGAACGATTACCGGTATAATTGTGGACAACAACGGGAATACGCCTCTCGAACAGGCTATTGTTAGAGTTTTAAAGTCGAAAGACAGTACTCTCGTTTCAGGGGCTGCCGCAGACGCACAGGGTAATTTCTCAATACAGGTCCCTTACGGAAACTATCGAGTTGAAGTATCTTATACAGGATACAAAAAATTTACAATAAATGCAGTTACTGTGACACCTTCCGCTCCTGACGTTTCACTAAAGACCATCAAGCTCTCAACTTCCGATATTTCAACTCAAGAGATAGACGTCGAAGCTGATAAACCGACTGTCGAGATCACGGCAGATAAAAAGGTCATCAATGTAGAAAATAACATGGTGTCAAAGGGTGAAACTGCAATCGACCTATTAAAGAGAGTGCCTTTAGTACAGGTTGATAACAGCAACAATGTCATCCTGAGAGGAGATCCGAATGTTACGATATTAATAAACGGAAAACCCTCATCCATGACAGATAATCTCGACCAGGTACCTGCCGATCAGGTGAAGAATATTGAGCTGATCACAAATCCTACTGCAAAGTACCAGGCGGAAGGCGGTGCAGGTATTATCAATATCATATTAAAAGAAGATGAACAACCCGGAATGAACGGCAAGATCAATCTCAGTGCCGGTACAAGTGACAGGTATAACGGTGCTGTAAATTTAAACATGAAAAAAGGCAAGTTTACACTTACAGGTAATTATTTCTACAATACGTTTGATAGGACTGGTAGTTCCTCTTCTAGTTTGATAAACAACCTTGGCTCACCCATCTATACAAATGAAAATGACCTGACAGGTAATAAGATCAGATTCCAGTATTTTAAGGGCGGATTGGAATACAGAATAAATGATAACCACACTCTGGGTTTGGAGGGCTTTTATGGTTCTGGCAAATTTACGGGCAGTGACTACGGACAAAATTCAATTCTTGACAGTGTGCAAAACCTGAGTTCATATTTCACAAAGAATAACTTTTCCAATTCAACAGGTCATTTCATACACCTGTCATTGAACTACGACGGAAAGCTGAATAAAGTAGGCGAAGACCTCTCCGGCAATCTGACATATTCCAGGGGCGCTCGTGATAATACATTGAACCAGACTCTTCAATATTACAATTCCAATTATATTCAGTTGAACAACACCCCGTATATAGAAAATGACGTAACCAACTCCAGTTCATATAATTTTAATTCACAGCTTGATTATGTTATTCCTTTCTCCAAAAACTCAAAGCTGGAAACAGGTTATAAAGGAGTGATTCGCTCGAGTGATAATAATTTTACTGCAGACTCATTGGATTACAACACTAACCAGTACAACGAAATACTGGACGTAAGCAATGAATTTATCTACAAGGAACAGGTCTATGCTTTATATGCCCAATACGGGAATGCATTTGGCGACTTCAGCTTTAAGGTCGGCTTACGCGGAGAGCAGTCCTATGACAAAGGAACTCTGGTGAATACAAACGAGGTCTTCAGTAATAAATATTTAGACTTCTTCCCGAGTGTTAATCTCACCGAGAATCTGATTAAAAATGAGCAGGTCGAGCTGAGCTACAGCAGAAGGATAAACCGTCCGAGATACTACAGGCTGAACCCTTTCCAGAACCGTACCGATCCTCTGAATATAGTTTACGGTAATCCCAACCTGAAACCGGAGTATATTGATTCATATGAACTGAATTTCGTTACAACAATCGGTAAAACATCGATAACACCTTCGTTCTTCTATAGACTAACACATGATCTTATGACGCAATACCGTGTCCTGACGGACAGCAATATCACTGTGTCTACATTTGAAAACCTCACAAGCTCAAAATCATACGGTCTTGACCTGATTGCGGGTTCACAAATATTCAACTGGTGGAATTTTAATGCAACACTGAGTTTTTATAATTTATCCTATGACGCCGGTAATGTACAGAACTTCAGCGCACCATCGGGATTCTCATTTACAGCAAATATCAATACAAGCATAAAACTGCCTGATCTTTTTAATCTGCAGTTGTTCTATAATTACCAGGGTAAAAGATATACTTCACAAGGGACAATAGATCCGGTACAATCTATGGATGTCGGAATAAGCAAGAACTTTTTCGATAACGCATTTATAGTACTGCTCAAAGCAAACGATATTTTCAAAACACAGAAATATGATAGTTATATTGCGGGATATGGATTTGTTCAAAACGGTACAAGCGTTAACAACTCGCGTAATTTACAGCTGACACTTACTTACAACTTCGGGAAACAGGAAAATTCGAAACCCAAAAAGAAACCAAATAATGATGACGAGCCGAACATGAATGATATCAATGGCGAATAATATTGCGTTGTAAAATTATCTGTCATCCTGTGATGTAACCGACGGTTCTGCCGGTAGAAGCTCCAGCTGGTATAGTAAAGAACCTGAATTAAATACGGAGCAAATTACAAAATGTAGCCCGGAAATGAAATTTTCGGGCTATTTTTTATCCACTTCCTTCAGCGAAAGTTACCTTACTCCTATTCCGGATAATTTCTTATTGTATCAAAACTATCCCAACCCGTTCAACCCAACTACTAAGATAAAGTTTGACATTCCCAATTTCACCCTTATGAAGGGGGTCGGGGGGATGGCTGTTCGATTAACTATCTATGACCTCCTCGGCAGAAAGGTTGCAATTCTCGTAAATCAAAAAATGCAACCCGGTGAATACGAGTTCGCCTGGGATGGAACAAATTATCCAAGCGGAGTATATTTTTATCATCTGACAACAAATGATTATACTGTAACTAAAAAGATGGTTCTGATAAAATAAGATAATCTTAATTATGTAATTATGGACGTTCTGTTGAATGTCCTTTTTTCCTTTCATTTATCACTGCTTTTCACAGTGTATATAAATTTATGCCTTGAATTATGCAGATTGGTTTAGTATATTTGTATTCATGGTATTAGCGGGGTAAAAGATTCTTTGACATTTTGGCATAACTTGATACGCCGGAAAGGTAACTAAGTTACCCTAACTTAAATTTTCAAAAAGTGGCGATTTTTGAATATATTTAAAGTTTTTTCGATGAGGGGGTAACTTAAGTTACCCGGGGGTACCCTTTTAATAAACCCCGAAAAAACAGTGCTATAAAATTCGTAATCGTTCTTTGACATTTTGGCAAGTATCAAAAGCTTTCTCTCCCTTAGCAAGGGGGAGTACCCGCCTTCAAGCGGGGGAAGGGGGTCTAAAGCATTACTTAAATAATAAAAAAAATGGCGTTTTTGAGTTGTTTTATTACTTGGGATTACTTAAGTAATGGGGGGTAGTAAATTAAAAGTTTAAAGTTGAAAATTCAAAATTATAATAAAATTGCCGTTGGTCACCACCGAAGCCTCGGGGCAGGCAATCCGGCATGGCGTACAGCATCTGTGAAAATATGATGGTTTTGTATATTATCTTTAGAAATAAATATCTATTTAAAGATGTTATAATAAAAAATTAAACTTTAACCTTTAATAAAATACCAATGAAAAAAATAACATCATTTTTAATATTATTGACATTCCTTACCACGGTCAATATCTTCTATTCTCAAACCCTGCTTCCGCAATACAGAATAGTGAACACTTTCCATCTGCAGGGAAATGACGGTTGGGACGCCCTCACTTCTGATGAAGCCACAGGAAGGTTATTCGTTTCCCATGGAACCATGGTTCAGGTGGTAGATGAAACTAACGGGAATCTGCTCGGAACCATTCAGGACACAAAAGGTGTCCACGACATAGCTATTGCAACCGATCTTAATAAAGGATTCATAAGCTGCGGAAGGGATTCTACTGTTGTAATTTTTGACCTCCAAACCCTTAACGTTCTTGACAAGATAAACATAGGTGCAAGAAACCCGGATGCTATTCTATTCGACCCCTATACGCAGAGAGTTTTCACTTTTAACGGAGGCAGTTCGAACTCAACTGTAATAAATGCACAAAGAAATGAGATCATCGGTACCATTCCCCTGGACGGCAAGCCCGAATTTTCTGTTTCCGACGGCAACGGAAAAATTTATGTCAATCTCGAAGATAAAAGCATGATCGCTGTCATCAACCCGACGGCAATGTACGTAGAACAGCAATGGTCTGTTGCCCCGGGTGAATCCCCTTCAGGAATCGCACTGGATAATGATAACCACCGTTTATTTTCCGCGTGCGGAAATAAAATGATGGTCATTCTTGATGCAGTAACAGGAAGTATCATAACAACTTTGCCAATCGGTGAGCGTGTTGATGGCGCTGCTTTTGATCCAGTACTAAAACGCGCATACAGCTCAAACGGTGAAGGTACATTAACCGTTATAGAGGAGGTGAATAAGGATACATTTAAAGTGCTCGAGAATTTCAGTACACAGAAAGGAGCAAGGACGATAACAGTCGATACAAAGACACATCATGTATTTTTGCCTACAGCGGAATTCGGACCCGCACCCGAACCAACGGCCGATAATCCGCATCCTCGTCCGACAATTACCCCGGATTCATTTATAATCCTCGATATTGAACCGGGAAAGTAAGGAAGAAAATTTGAGATCGCTGGATTTTATTCGCCGCCGTAGTCCTGCCACAATGTCCACGGGTCCTCGACGTCTTTGGACCTGTCGAAGGAGTCGACCCACTCGATGAACATCAATCTCAGTTCTTCGAGTTCGTCTTTTAGCGGCTTAAGGAATTTTTGGCTGCCCATTTTTTTGGTTTCGCACAACGTGGCTTCGGCAAGCAGTTCGTTGGCATACCTCTTAATACTGAACGCATTTTCGAGGCGGTATGAATACAGTTCCCCGGCTTCAGCACCGGCGATCTTGGCGCTTATCATGTAGGCATTTTCGAGCATAAGCTGTTTCAGGTTGAGCTCGTCTTTGTCCTCGTCTATGGGTTCAACGACAGCCTTTGTAAGACGGCGTATCAGGAGTGATTGTTTATAGATTGGAAGCTTTTTATGTTTTTCAAATTCTTCATCTGTGAATGCTGAGGTTCTTAATTTATTAATTTCATCATGTTCTTTGCTCATATCATGTAAAATTTAATTCGTTATTAGTGTGCTGTAATTATAATATTTTTTATAAAAAGATGAAACTAAAATATTTAGCTGAAATACAAGTCCCCTTGTTATTTAGATATAAACCCTATAAATAATTTAAAATATTTAATTAATTCATTGAATTATTGTAAATAATTTAGTGCAGGAAATTGTTTATTGATAAATAATAGATAATCAATCATCTTATAATATAAACGTTTAACGAATGAAGATTTATATTTCTCTCGACATGGAAGGTATTGCCGGTACTTTCAGCTGGACTCAGGAAGAAAATAACAGGGCTGAGGTCCGTAAATGCATTTCGCAGCAGGTCGAATGGGTACTGGAAGGGATCCGTTCAAGCAGTGTGAATGTCACTATCGAGGAGATAGTTATTGCCGACTCCCATTCTGCTGGTGATAATCTACTTTACGAGATAACAGCACTTGATGACCGGCTTCATCTGATATCAGGTTTCCCGAGGGCTAACTATATGATGCCGGCATTCGATAAAACATACAGCATTGTGTTCTTTGTAGGCTACCACGGCGGCATCGGAACGATGAACTCTGTCATGGACCACAGTTATACTCCCCGTTTCCATAGGATATGGATAAATGAAAAACCGATGAACGAGAGTCTCATCAATGGTGCTTATGCAGGATACTTTAGAGTGCCGGTAGGGTTGGTGATAGGTGATGATGCATTATGCGGACAGCTGAAAAAAAAAGACTGTATGCCGTGGGTAGAATTTGTTACAACGAAATATTCACTTGGAAGGTTTGCAGTAAAAAATAAGCCTCTACAGATCGTTCAGAAAGAGACCCAGGAAGCAGTGAAAAAAGTACTTGATTCTGACGTAAAAATGCTGCCATTATATAAATTTGATCCGCCTATAAAGCTTAAGATTGAATTCCAGACGACCTCGATGGCAGACGTTGTTTCGATGGTCCCTGATATAAAGCGACTTGACGGCTTCACAGTGGAGTTCACTCACAATGATTTTCGCGAGGTTTTTGATGCAACCGATGCATTCGCGACACTTGCCCGCTCGGTCAAATGGTGAATATCCGGTAAGATAAATTTTTTTGTTCTAATTAAATATAAAATGTATTATATTAAATATATAGGGGTCACATAATATAGTGAGTACCATTAATTTAAAATACGCTCTTATTATCTGCTTAAGTGCATTTATTTTGCAGGCATGCAGCAATACTTCTCCAACCCAATCCGGGGGCAGTTACATAACAGGTAACATAACTTTTGTAGATACTAATTTTACGATTGGGGGTGGGCAATACACAGTAGCCCTTTTCAAGCACGAATGGCCATTATTTTCAACTAAACCCGTAAAGACTGAAGTTCTTCAAATGGTAAATAAGCAACTCGCCACTTACAAAATATCCTGGGATGGTGATGCAAACTTTTACGTTGCAGTTGCATGGGTAAGCTATAATGATACAACTAATGTACCTCCGGTATTGGGTACTTATGGCTGCGACACAACACATTTCTGTGATAAGAATAAGCTGGTTTATTTCCCAAATTATAGTGGCAGTTATAACTTCATGAGCTGGGCTGATACCTCGATGAGGATGTTCCACTATTCAAAGTAGGTTTTCAAGTTCAACAGTACCGTTCAAATAAAAATATAAATTAGAGATTTGTAAAAATTATTCTAAAAATTACCTATTATTGAAAATGATATGATAGGTAAATTTATGTTATTTCATAATTTTCACACCGCCTCGAGAATCCACCACTAGAATTAATCCTAACACTTAAATTCATATTCATAAATACCGTAATTAAGGTATATTTATTAAATAAAAATACCTTATATTAATTAAGGAAAATAAGTAACTATTCCCCTTTATAGTGAAAACTTTCATGTTTAAATATTTTCCTTTTTTGATCTTTTTCGCACTTGACATGGCTGCGTGTAATGATAATATTACGTTCCAGCCCGAGGGAGACTATATAAGCGGATTTGCTACTTTTGTAGATACAAATTATTTATGCCATTTGGGACATTATGCAATTGCCCTTTATCCTGCCGGAGCTCACCCTTTTTATTCACAACCAGTTGAATGTCAATACATTAACATGAGCGAAGGAAACAATCCTTTTTACTTCAGAGTATCGCACGAAGGAAAGGGCGATTTTATCCTGGCGGTTGTCTGGAAAATTGATTCTACAAATTATTATAATCCAATCCCATTAGGTACTTACGGCTGTGATACTTCTCATCAATGTACCAGACACAAGATAGTTGAATTCCCTAATTTTACAGGGTTAGATTATAATATCCTATGCTGGTCCGATACATCAAAAAGATTGTTTTAATTGAGCGCCGTTTTAAAAGATCAAAATACAGACTGAATTATCCGTAGATCCCATCGACTACTGAGAGGATAGAATTATATCAACTATGATGTTGGTATATTTAAAAAATCATCAACATTTTTTCTGATTCAAATCTTGCCTCACATACCCGCTAATACATTTTAATACAGGTTATTATTTATTACATTTGTTTAATAAATAATTAACACCCGGGGAAGATATATATGAAAAAATTTACAGCGTACTTATCCATCTTTTTTCTTTTCTCATTATTTCTAGTAGGCTGCGGAGACAATTCTGTTAACAATGGTTCATCCGATCCAAATTTACTCTATTCCGCCGATGAAATAGTGTGCGATTATCATGACAGCACCACGATCCAGGATACAATAATATATCCCGTGTATATGAAGACTCTCTTTATTCATGTTTCCGACAGGTCATTCTCTAAAGTGAAAATATCGGGTACAGTCGATACCTATTATGTACATAACCAGATGGGCGGTCAAAATCCTATACTGATCATGGGCGTCATTTACGATACAATTAACCAGTATGTGGGCGATTCGTTAACATATTATCATGGACTGAGTGGTAATTTTTTTAATATTACACCTGTCACGTATCCTGAAAATACACCCTATTATATCATATTCTCTATCGAGGTATTCGACCCTGCAAGAGGTGATTTCATTTCGGTGAGGAATTTGAAGATATACAAGTCGGAATAATCCTAAACGACTTACAATTGTAATTATATTGCTGAAATATTATATTACAGTAATCTAAATATTTTATAAGGGGGGAAAGATGAGACGTCTCATTCTAATTTTTTCTTTCCTGATCATTCTGCTTTCTCATACAGCAGCGGGACCTAATACGTGGACACTAAATCTTAGCGGTGCAGGACCGATCTGGTCTATCCTGATCAATCCTTTCTACCAGCAAATTATGTATGCAGCCAGCAATACCGGGGGTATATACAGAAGTACGGACGGAGGTGTTGGCTGGGTACCGGTCAATACAGGACTGTTGAATCTGTCAATTCAGGCAGCCACTATGAGCAATAACAACCCCGATGTAATTTATTGCGGGACAGCTCCAACAGGTTCATACAGGGGTGTTTTTAAAACTACTAACGCAGGAGCAACCTGGCTCCTACTCCCGGTAAACGGGATAACTGAAACATCCATCGGAATCCAGGCAATCGCAGTTGACCCGACGAATCAAAATATTGTTTTTATATCCGTTTATGATCCCAATGCCGGTGATGCGGTTAATGGTTTATACAAGACAACTAACGGCGGGACATCCTGGCTCCCGTTAACATCAGGTATCGGGGTAACGAAAAATTTTCTTACTATCGTAATAAACCCTTTTAACCATCTTGTTGTTTATGCAGGCACCACAACTTCCAGTTCGCATCCGACGGAACAAGCAAGGATATACAGGTCAAACGATGGAGGAGCTAATTGGTTTAACATAAGCAACGGGCTCCCTCCTACCCAGGGTCAATCTACACACGATCCGGTACGATGTCTGAGCATTCAACCTGTCGATACAGCCAGATTAATAGCAGGATTATTTGTTAATGAGACAGTCTATGGCGGAGTGTATTTAACCACTAACGGAGGAGCAAGCTGGACTAGAAGGCAAACGGGATTGCCGACGAATGCCGGAGACTACCCCAGAGCTATTCTGATCAGACCGGGTTCGACAACGGAATTTTTTGTAGGATTCGGTAACACAAGCAACTCGGGAATTGGCGTCTTTAGAACTGTAGACGCGGGACTTAACTGGGTTAACTTTAACGGAGGTGCTCTGACAGGAAGCACTACTATTCGCACTCTTAATTTTAAAACTAGCGGTGACAGCACATTGTTTGCGGGAGGAGCTCACCCAACACTCGGGAGCGGACAGGGAGTATTCGCATATTCTTTTGTTCCGGTAAGCGTCAGGAGGGAAAACAATTCGATACCGGATAAATTCGCATTATACCAAAACTACCCCAACCCTTTCAATCCTAAAACAATTATCAATTTTCAATTATCAATGTTCAGTAGTGTGAGATTAATTATATATGATGTTTTGGGGAAGGAGATATCAATGCTTGTAAACGAACAGCTCCAACCCCGCACATACGAAGTGGAATTCGACGGGACGAATTATCCGAGCGGGGTGTATTTTTATAAGTTACAAACAGAATCTTTTACACAAACCAAAAGGATGGTGTTGATAAAATGAAAAAAAACGCATTCATAATACTAATATCAATTATTTTCTTGCTCGTTAATCATACTTTTACTCAAGTTTCACAGCAATGGGTAGCTATTTACAATGGAGCAACAAATCAAGCTGATGGCGGATCCAGCATCGCAATTGATGATTCTGGAAATGTATATGTAGCAGGTTACACAAGCATCAGCAGTGCAAAATCATTATACCTAACAGTTAAATATAATTCATCGGGAACACAGCAATGGGTATCAACCTACAGCGGTACAGGTACCGGACTAGATATTGCTAATTCAATCGCTGTAGACCCGCTACACAATGTATACGTAACAGGCAGAATTACTAATAGTTCATCTGGAACAGATTGTGTGACTATAAAATATAACTCCGCAGGCGTTCAGCAATGGGTCTCCTTTTATAACGGAGCATCTAATTCAAACGATCATGGAAATATGCTTGCGGTTGATGCCTCAGGAAATGTATATGTAACGGGTTCTAGCACAGAAATCGGAACACATATTAGTTACCTCACTATCAAATATAATACATCAGGCGTTCAGCAATGGGTTGCACATTATAATGGTTACAATTACGATGATGTAGCTTATGCTATTGCTATTGATAACTCCGGGTATGTTTATGTAACAGGTGCCAGTACGGTACCGAGCCATGGTTTGAATATAGTAACGATAAAATATAATAACTCAGGTGTGCAGCAGTGGGCAGCCAGCTTTGACGGTCCTGTGAATGATGTTGATGCAGGATACGCGATTGCAGTCAGCAATTCCGGGAATGTATACGTAACAGGTGAAAGCGTAGGGAGTACTGCGGGCTACTATTATGATTATATTACAATAAAATATAATTCATCCGGTGTTCAGTTATGGGCTGCAAGATATGACGGACCCGGGAATTACAATGATGTTGCAAGTTCCATAGCTATCGATGGTTCAGAAAATGTCTATATTACGGGTGGTAGCAGAGGAACAACAACATATTATGATTATGCAACTATTAAGTACAACTCATCCGGGACACAAATGTGGGTTTCGCGATATAATTATCAGGGAAATGGTGATGAATCCGCACATGGAATAGCATTAGATGCGCAGGGTAATGTTTATGTTACCGGTACCAGTGCCGCAGGTTCAAATTACGACTATGCAACGATAAAATATAACCCATCAGGTGAACAGCAATGGGTTGCAAGATGGGATGACTCCACAAATAATCATGATGTAGCGTTAGCAATAGCAGTAGATGCAATAGGAAACGTATATGTAACAGGAGTCGCGGGTTACGATTATACCCAAAATTGTGTAACGATCAAGTATTCTCAATTAGTATCTGTTAAACATTCTTCTGATTTAATTCCTGATAAATTTGCATTGCATCAAAATTATCCGAATCCGTTTAACCCGAGTACTAAGATTAAGTTTGATATTCCCCTCTCGAGAGGGGTGCCCGCAGGGCAGCCTGCCCGCCTTCAGGCGGGGGGTGTGTCAGTGAAATTAACCATCTATGATCTCCTCGGCCATGAAGTTGCAACTCTAGTTAACGAGCAGTTACAACCCGGCACGTACGAAGTGCAGTGGGACGGAAGCAATTATCCGAGCGGAGTATATTTTTATAAATTAACAACTGGATCTTTCTCATTAACTAAAAAAATGGTTTTGGTAAAATAAACTTTCTGAAATCATTTAAATAATATAAAAAATTATAAATTTATGAAAAACTTGAAGCTTTCCCTCTCTTTTGTGTTGATTCTTATTGTCAATTCAAATGCACAGTGGGTAATTCAAAACAGCGGGACTACTGTGCCACTTTATTCTTTACAATTTATAAATAATAGTACTGGGTGGATTTCTGGTGGTTCCTCAACTATTTTAAAAACAACGAACGGGGGGGATCAATTGGTTAACTTATTATACTCAATATCTTGGAGATTGCTATTCGATATTTTTTATAGATCTAAATACAGGGTGGACAGTTGGGTTACCTAACTACATTAATAAATCTACGAATGGAGGCTACAATTGGTTTAATATATACAATGACAATAATATTGATTTTTACTATTCAATTTTCTTCATAGATCAATACACAGGGTGGGTTATTGGTACTAGTTTTCCCCAAACTAAAATCATTAAAACTACAAATGGCGGGTCAAATTGGTTTGATCAAACACCACTTTCTAATAATAAACTATATGCTATTAATTTTATAAACTCTGAGACAGGATGGATAGTTGGTGAAAATTCTGGTACTGGCACTATCGTAAGTACAACAAACGGAGGTAATATTTGGAGTTATTTCTGGTTTGGTTCATATCTAAAGTCAGTTTATTTTATTAATCAAAATACAGGGTGGGCAGTAGGTGGACATGAGAATATTATCAAAACGACAAACGGGGGTACGAATTGGATTACTCAGAATGACATACAACATGATACCTGTGTCCTTTATTCGGTACATTTTATTAATCAAAATACTGGATGGACTGTGGGTAATGCTGGCAACTCGGGTTTGATAAAAAGAACAACTAATGGTGGTACTAATTGGATATCCAATACAATTGGAATATATACTCTGCAATCAGTCGATTTTATAAACGCAGATACAGGATGGATATCCGGTTTGTATGGCACAATCCTCAAAACCACAAACGGTGGGGGACCAATAAGTATAAAACCCATCAGTACACGAATCCCTAATAGATTTATTTTGTACCAAAACTACCCCAATCCCTTCAATCCGTCAACTAAGATAAATTTCGAAATCCCCCTTAATAAAGGGGGTGGCTTTAGCCGGGGGTTGTTTACAAGGTTAACCATCTACGACCTCCTCGGCCGTGAAGTTACAACACTCGTTAATGAACAGCTCAAACCCGGCACATACGAGGTGGAGTGGGATGCAACAAACTATCCAAGCGGGGTTTATTTTTATAAACTTATTGTAACGGATGCTTCGGCTTCGCTCAGCACAAGCTATTCAGAAACTAAAAGGATGGTTTTAATTAAATAAATTTTCACTCCTATGAAAAGAATTCATTTTTTACTTTCATTCCTGTTAGTCCTGCACCTCTCAATAATCGCGCACGCCCAGTCGGGCTGGTTTTGGGTAAATCCTAAACCGCAAGGAAATGATCTATACGCCTTGAAATACACCAGCACTAATGTTGTATATGCAGCAGGTGATTTCGGATCCATAATAAAATCTACAAACGCAGGTCTGAACTGGACATGTATTTATAATGACTACCTTGTTGAATTTACTTCTCTGTTTTTTGTTAATGACAATTACGGCTTTGTGGTTGGAGGATATAATCCGCTTAATTTTTTATTTGACACTAATTTCATTATAAAAACCGTTAATGGCGGACTAAGTTGGGAGAGGTTAAATACCGGAGTATTGGGGAGAATAGATGGTATCTATTTCTCCGATATTGACACCGGATATATTAATGTCAATATCGAAGCTGCTCCTCCCGGCAAAATACTAAAAACAATAGACGGCGGAATGAACTGGACGCAGCTCAACCATGGTGCAAATGGCTATATACGTAGTATGAACTTTCTAAATGCTAATACAGGATTTGCACTCTGCGACAGCGGTTTTATAAAAACAAGTGATGGCGGGGTCAACTGGATGCAAAATCATTTAGACACAGCCAGTGGGTTCCCAGTAATGTTGTTCATTGATGAAAACACAGGCTTCATTGCGGGGACTTACGCTGGAGTTAGAAAAACAACTAACGGAGGATTAAACTGGACAAATAGCGGGGGATCTAACTGGTCAAATTCAATTTCATCACTTAATTTTATCAATGCTTTCACAGGTTACGCGGCAGGCGGGTATAATTATATGACGGGTGCAATATATGCAACAACTAACTCAGGTCTGAATTGGATATTACAGCTTTCAGGCTTTCCCGGTTTCTTGTGGACGGTTCATTTTTCTAACGCTAACACAGGAGTAGCAACCGGCGATTACGGACATCTCTATGCAACATCAAACGGAGGTGTAAACTGGAGCGACCAGAGTGAAGGTATAAGAAATGGCATGACCAATTTATACTTCATCAATTCTAATACAGGATTTGCTGCAGGTTATTGGGGTATTACTATAAAAACCACAGATGGAGGCGGCAATTGGATCTCTAAAAATTTTGATACAATTACAGTTCCAAGTGCATTATGGTTTACAAATGCTCAGACTGGTTTTATCGGAGGGCAAGACTATGGTACCAACTATGCAAGATTGTACAGGACATCCAATGGAGGAAATAATTGGTATTTAATGCTTAATCAATATTTTGGTTCCTGTAATTCAATATATTTTCTGGATAATTTTACCGGCTATTGTACCTGGGGTTCAGACATATACAAAACATTGAATTCAGGGATAAACTGGTACTCAAAATACCCGGAAGGAACTTTACAATTAAATTCAGTTTGTTTTTCGGGTCCTATTATCGGTTATGCAGTTGGTAATCAAGGAATATTCATAAAAACGACTAATGGGGGCGAGAATTGGTTAACTATGCCTTCGTGGACTTCTACGAACATTACTCTTACTAGAGTTTTGTTTAAGGATATAAATACGGGCTATGCGACAGGATATTATAATCTGCCAGGTGCTGCTTATTTCTATAAAACCACAAATGGTGGAATAAATTGGACAACAATAATACCCTGGCCCGGTAATTATAATTTCTATTCTTCTATGAGTTTCATTAATGTTAATACTGGATATCTTATTAGCCAGTTCATATTGAAAACTACTAATGGCGGTAATAACTGGTTTTCCCAGAACCCAAGAGCAGGAAATATTCGTTACATTTTTGCTGTTGACGACAGCATAGCTTATGCATGCGGGGATAACGGCACAATACTTAAAACAACAAACGGCGGAGGATATTTAAGCAAAGTGGAACGAATCAGCTATTCAATTCCAGAAAAATACTCACTCCTCCAAAACTACCCCAACCCTTTTAACCCATCAACAAAGATTAAATTCTCGATTCCCCTCTCGAGAGGGGTGCCCCGAAGTACATCGGGGCGGGGTGTGTTAGCAAAATTATCCATCTACGACCTCCTCGGCCGTGAAGTCACAATCCTCGTAAACCAGCAGCTACAACCCGGCACATACGAAGTTGAATGGGATGGTACAAACTATCCAAGCGGAGTATATTTTTATAGAATGACAGCAGGTGCTTTCAGTGAATCGAAGCGAATGGTTTTAGTTAAGTAGATTGACAGAAAGGAAGCTTGCAACCCTCTGAGTCCCCTGCGGGGGACTCAGAGGGTATACGGGAATTTAACGTTAAAGAAATGTATATTTTCAAATAAAAAGGAACACAATGAAAACGAAAAATCATGTCAAAGACCAATTATCTAAAACTGCAAAATATGAACAGCGCATTAAATCTCTAAATGATTTATTAGAGAAAGAACCAAATAATGCCGGGTTTTTGATGCTAAAAGGTCTTTATTTGGGTATAATTGGAAAGGACGATGAAGCACTAAAGGTTTTCGATAGAGCTCTTCAGTTGGATCCCTATAATGCGATGATTTACCACAGTAAAGCTATGTCTCTCCTAAAAACTCACAAGTATGATGAAGCTCTTAAAGTTTCCGAAAGAGCCTCTGAATTAGATCCACAAAATGCTCTAATTTTACAAGGCAATGGCTTGGCGTTGATTTTGCTTGGTAGAAATGAAATGGCACTGGATATTTTAGATAAAGCTCTTAAAATAAATTCTGAATATTTCGAAGTATTGAATTTAAAGGCGAAGCTTTTAATGAATATGAAAAGATACAGTGATGCCTTTGAAGTGCTAAATAAGGCAATAGCTTTGAAATCAGATGACGACGAGTTATGGTTTAACAAATCATTTATCTTATCTGAATTTGAAACATATGAGGAATCGTTGCAGGCTGTTAATAAAGCAATTGAGATTAACAGCAAAGAAGGTATTTATTGGGAATTTAAAGCTTTTATTTTATGTGTTTTACTTAGAAATGAGCAAGCACTTGAAGCTATCCGTGTGGCTCTTGATATCATGCCGAAAAATGCTCATACCTGGCACATTAAAGGTATAATTTTAAATGATCTTAAAAGAATTCAAGATGCCCTCGTATCATTATTTAGATCCATAGAAATAAATCCGGAAAAAAATCTGGCATATATTGACATTGCAGAAATCTATTTCGACTACGGAGACATAAATAGCTCCTCAGCATATTTGGAAAAGATATCAGAGATTATTGAAGGTAGTGCTTCGGCTCTTCTATTATCTGCTAAGATTGATGTAGAAGAAAAAAGATATAAGATTGCTGTACAAACTATTAAAAAAGCAATCTCACTTGAAATAAACAATCATAATTTATTGTTATGGGAAGCCTATGTAAATTACCTATACGCCGAATCTAACATAGGAAGAAAAGATTTTGGCTATCGTGAAGAAATTTCTTCTATAATAAGAAGCCTAGAGAGAATTAACATTAACATGCCTAATGATAAGAAACATGTTAAAGTTTATGTACTTTATTTTTTGGGATGTTTTTATTTTAAGATAAATGATTTCTATTCAGCATTAGAGAAATTAGAAGAATGTATAAATCTTAAAACTAAAATAGGGGTTGAAAATAAAGCTGGTTATTTATTGTCAAGTATTTGGAATTATAAAATAAAACCACGATGGTGGAGGTGGTGGTTGTTCTCACCATGTTATAAATGGACTAAGAGATTCATTTTTACTATTGTGTCACTTCTGCTTTTAATAATGTTATTACTACCTACATTTTGGAATTTGTTTTCTTTATTTATTTCACCAATGAATGCATATTCAATATATTCTAGACCAAGTTTTTGGTCTTCATTGTTTTCATCTTCAATCGACATTGAAACCATACCGTATGTATTTATTATTACATGCCTTACATTTATTCTGTTATCACCTAACATAGAAAAGATAAAAATTAAAGATATTGAGGTTGAATTACCCGCACCTATATCATCTGAAATATTTCCAACTGTTGTTTTTGAAACAAGCTTAAAAGAAATGAATAAGATGGACGAGTTAATGTTGGCTACACAATATAAGATAGAGCATGATGCAAGCTCCGGTGCGGTGTTGCGCTGACTTCCGTTCAATCATTGTACAATCTTGGGAACAGAATAAACCGTTGATAGTGCGGTATAACCCACATTACGTTCTGATACGAGTCCAAGGTTTAATCCAAATGTCGGCTAGTTCGTGTCGGGAGAGGAACTAATACACCGGATTGCCCAGTACATCGTACATAACCTCTCTCTTTTTCGTATTCACCTTTATTTCAGCTTCATATAATAAAGGTCTATCGGGTCTTTCTATTTTATTCACGTACAGTATCTTTGAAGATTGGTAGTCACGGGCTATTGCATCTGTTACAGCTTGAGGAAGTGATGTGATATCTATCGGGGTTTCGGTCTCGAGCCATTTCCCGTCCTCTGAAAAATTAGCGGACATCTTTACACTTTTCATTTTAAAATCCGCCTCGTAAGTCGTGTCATCTTCCTTTCCCCATCTTATTTTTTCAGCATACGGAAACATTGTGTAAAAAGATTCCTTCACGGCTGACGGAATGTCTTTTTCACTCAGTTTTTGAGAATAAGATGAGGTTACAGAAAGGAACAAAACTATTAACAGTAATACTAATCTTTTCATTGAAATTAAAATTATGATTTTGTGTGGTAGAGTAAGGTCTTCCTGACCTGACTCGTATCGGGAGAAGATCCGCCGCGGCGGACCCGTCACCACATTAAATATGATTGTGAAAAAACTAATACTCTATTTTACTCTATACACTCTACTCACTCCGCACTCTTATGCCATTCTGTAAGCCATTGCATTGATATTCATCCCGGCTCCGACGGAAGCGAAGATTATGTTATCACCCGTAACTATGCTGTGACCCTCTACCTTATCGTTCAGTATCAGGTCAAGCAGTATCGGCAGGCTCGCAACGGAATTGTTTCCCATTTCGCGGATTATCATGGGCATTACCTGCGGGAAATATTTTTCCATTTCGCACAGCTTGAAAAGCCTTATTACTATTGCTTCATCCATCTTTTCGTTCGCTTGATGTATCAGGATTTTATTTATCCTGCTCAGTGTCAGCTTTGCTTTTTCCATGCAGTTCTTTACGAGCTGGGGTACGTAATTCAATGCATATTCATACAGCTTTCTGCCGTCCATCTTCAGAAAAAGCTCCTTGCCGTTCTGTGACGGATTGTAAGAACTGCTCATGTTAAGCAGTTTCGCATATCCTACGGCATCAGTGCGTGCGGCATGCGAAAGTATCCCCATCGGTTCAACGCTCCTCTTGCCTTCGAATATCGTTGCACCGGCACCATCGGAATACAGCATACTGTCCCTGTCATGCGGGTCCGATACTCTGGAAAGGGTTTCGGAACCGATCACCATAACTTTCTTCGCATCACCGGACCTGATATAATAGTCCGCCTGTATAACCCCCTGAAGCCAGCCGGGACAACCGAAAATTACGTCATACGCAACCGCGTAAGGATTCTTAATCTTCAACTTTTCTTTAACACGCGAAGCTATACTCGGCACAATATCTGTTTTTCTGTTATCAGGCTTAACGTCACCGAAATTGTGAGCTACTATAATATAATCAAGAGATTCCGGGTCAGTGTCGGAAGAGCTGATGGCTTTTTCTGCAGCTATAGAAGCGATATCGGAACAGACAAGGTTATCACAAACATATCTCCTCTCGGCGATATTAGTTATCTTCTCGAATTTCCGGATTATTTCATGTCCGTCCGCTTCAATCACTTTCCCGTCCTTATCGTAGAATGTATTTGATAAAAAATCTGTGTTCGGAACAATTTTTTCCGGAATGTAACTACCCGTGCCGGCAATCACGCTGTAGATCTGTGAATCCATTTATGTGTTAATATAAAACTTTATTATTTTAATAAATTAATATTATTTATAAATATTTAATTGCTGTGAAAAATTTACCCTAAATGAAGAATTAAACATTAAATTATTATAAAGTCAATTCTTCATTATGCTAAATTACAATAAATCTAACGAAAATAAATACTATTAAATGTACAGATAGGCAGAAATAAGGATTTTTTAGAAATAATTTATGATCGATAATTGATTTATTTTATGTGTGGGAAGCAAATCTTTCTAATTCTCTGCAATGAGTTTGATCAGGTGAATCTATCTATCAAGTATTTACTTGATTAATACCATCTTCTTTGTTTGAGTACTAACTTCTGTATCAAGCTTATAAAAATATACTCCCGAACCAAGCCCGGCTGCATCAAAGAGTATCTTGTTCGTGCCAGCTGATCTGAGCCCGTCATAAAGCAGTTTCACTTCCCTTCCCAGAATATCGAATAGAGTGATCTTCACCCGTGAGGGTCTTGACAAATCGAAGGTGATTGTGGTAGAAGGATTGAACGGATTCGGGTAATTTTGAAAAAGCTGTGCTGCAAGCGGGAGCTCCTGCGGGTTCGGTTCAATACCGATGAGGCTGGAAATATATTTATAAATTGCTCCGTTGTTCCCCACTGCCCAGCCGTGCATTGAATCAATGAAAAGAGCATCATAGACAGCATTAGAATCCTGAACAAACAATTCGTTCCAGTTGTTACTAGAATCAAAAGATACCATCCATCTTTCCGAAAACCCCAGAGGAACCCATATCTCAGCCCGGGTGCGGAATGCGAGTGCCTGCCCCTGCCCGAAATAACCTACCGGTGTATACCTCCAGTTCTTTCCT
Organism: Ignavibacteria bacterium; assembly: GCA_049516635.1. Classification (GTDB taxonomy): domain Bacteria; phylum Bacteroidota; class Ignavibacteria; order Tepidaquicellales; family OLB5; genus JBEKSX01. The sequence continues at coordinate 35,955 of JBEKSX010000016.1, forward strand.
GAATCAGTGGATTTAGTGATACTGCAGCCATATTCAAAATCTCCCCCGGTAGCAAGAACTTTCAACGAATCGAGACATCTGACTGTGGTCAAAGGCTCCGGAGTTGTATCGCGTACGTCCCAGTTTAATCCTGAATTTGTTGTTTTCCATATAAGACCGGCGATATCGAAAATTCCCCCGCTGGCAAATCCCACCGCTGAATTAAGAAAAGAGAAGTGGAGTATGGGAAAATGGGAGTAAAAACTAATCGTATCCAGCCTGTGATAGTCCCATGATGCCCCTGCGTCTGATGTCTGAACTATTGCACCTTCATAACCCCCCATAATACCATGTAATGAATCCATAAATAGTACGGTATTAAGAATAAGTGTCGTATCCTGATAGCGTGAGTAAGTCCAGTTGAGACCGCCGTTGGTGGTTCTTAGAATGGTGGTTCCCTGGTAGAAAAAATCGTTTGCAATACACCAGCCCAGACGTTTATTCAAAAAGAAAAGATTTGTGATCGCGTAGCTGATGTGGCTGGGTTGAACGATCCATGATGCGCCTCCGTTTGAGGTATGGATAATAATACCCGAGTCCCCCGCTGCCCAGCCATTGGATGTGTCTGTAAAACAACATTTATACAGATGGTTGGTTGTCGGGGAGGGCTTTCTTATCCAGTATTGCTGAGAATAAGATCCCTCATCTATAAAAAGATTCAATAGCATCCACAAAATAAGAAAAACAAAAAATGATCTATGATTCATTTTCATTTTGAGAGGACCATCTTCTTTGTTTGTGAAAAGGTACCGGCCTCAAGTTTATAAAAATAGATACCCGATGCAAGTCCCTCTGCATCGAACCTGAAATGATATTCACCCGAATTTTGTGAACCCACGAACAGATCTTTAACTTCCCTTCCGAGAATATCATATAATATTATCTTCACCAATGACGGTTTGGATAGCCTGTAAACGATCGTCGTTGAAGGATTAAAAGGATTCGGATAATTCTGCAGCAGCTCGGGCTCTGATGGAAGATTGTTCTGTGTAATTTTTATCCCGTTTGCTGACGTATTGTATTTATATATGGCACCGCTGCTCCCGAATGCCCACCCATGCATGGAGTCTATGAACACCGCATCATAGATAGAAGTTGTATCGGGTGCAGAGATCTGGCTCCACGAATTGAACACATCAAAAGTGGCAGCCCATCTCTGTGAAAAACCCATTGGTATCCATGATTCCGATGGTGTGCGTTTGGCTATTTTCTGCCCTACACCAAAAATGTTAAGCGGTCTGTAATCCCAATTAACACCGCTATTGGTTGTTTTGACAATGCTTGCACCGAATTCAAAATCTCCCCCGGTACCTATTGCCGTTGTTGCGTTGAGAGGCAG
>JBEKSX010000017.1:0-44798 GCA_049516635.1 Ignavibacteria bacterium
CCTTGTCATTCAATCTTTTTTGAGCATAAAATTTTAATCCTTCTTTTGTTTTGCATTGTTGAAAACCATATCGTGCATTTAAATAGTTTGACAATGTTGTTTTGCCTGAACATATTTCGCCACTAAGTATTAAAATTATTTTTCTTTCTGCCATGTTGATTCTTCTTTAAATAAAGTAAGATTAGACTTTAACTTTGAACTATATATAGTACCAGCTAAAAGATACACGTTTACTTCTAGGTTTCTAGAGATTAGCTCATCGTGAATCATACCTTGGATAATATTCCAGTCTCCTTTAGCTTGTCCAGCACCAATTTGTGGCATGTGGATTGATGCTTTGAGCTTGATAGCTTCCTCGGAAAGTTTAATCAAGCATTTTCTCAAACTAGAATATTTTAAAGGCACCTCTCCAGGTTTTGGATATAAACCCTTCTGTGCTAACATTTGGCATATAAACAAATCATCTTCTATTTTTATTAGCTGGATATTTCCCAATTTGAAATTAGTTTTGTTAGTTTTCCATTCATCTAATTTCTTTTTAACGAGTGGATAATTCTTTGATAAGGATTTGCCAAAGCCTAAACCCATACCCGCATATGTATTAACAATTTGAACAATTATCTTTTTTCCTTCACCTCTTGGTTTTGTAGCATCACCAAATTCCAGTATAATTTTATTCTCTTGGTTTGTTAGATTGCTTTCATTTGGAACTAAAAAGATTCCAACTCTTTGTGTCATATCTTTTTTAAGAGGTGTTAAACCAATAGAATATAGGGTTAATTTTTGACCCTTAAATATATCCCATTCTTCTATGTTTCTAGATGTCCAGCCAGGTCTTTTTGATTCATATACTTTTGAATGTGATGGTATCCTAAATTTCTTTGGTATTTCCAATTTCAAAAACCTAGAAGCTTTAAAGTATTCAACAATTATCGAGTTTTCCTTCTTAAAAGCGCCTATGATTACACCACAAGGCTTATCAACAACTTCCGTAAATCTTAGAAAAACAGATTCAAGGGATGCCTTGTATTTGTTAGAGATATCTATTAAACTTTCAATTGTCAAATCGCAATTATTTGCCTCATTTGAAAAGGATGCGTATGGGAGTAAGATCTCTGAAGCTGCCACATTACACAAAAATTCAAGTTCCCAGTCAAAATTATTATTTAATTCTCTATTACGTATTTCTTCATCACAATCAGAAAAAAGTGTATGCCCTATTTCATGAGCAATTGAAAAGTTAATTCTATTAGGGTTTTGAAAGGGGTTATATTCAATCTTGAATTGGTTTTTTTTAAAACCAACTATCCTGGCATCATTAACAGAATCGTTAGGTATTATTTCTACATTCAAGAGCTTGGCCAAATCAATTGGGTTATATGGAGGTCCCTCCCATCCTTTTTCAAAGGCTTCTATTACTAACCGTCTTGCTCTTTCTCTAATTGCAGATACAGGATCTATTTCCCCTGTCTCATCTATGAGTCTTAATATAGATTTATTTTTCCAATTCATTTTCTATTATTTAATTTTATTATTCATTTAAAATTGTATTTTTAATGTCAAAGAAAACGAAAAAAAGGCAAAGCTTTTAATTTTTATTATATAATAATTATAAAATTTTAGTATTATTAGTATAATTATTGTTTCAAAATATTTCTATTGGGCGTCGTATTTTATATTTTATGAATATAGGCATCCATAAACAGAGTCTTCTACCTCAATTTCTCATTTTTTTTCATCGATTCATCTTCAAGCTTCTTCTTGTAGTCAGCCATTTTATCCGCTATTTTCTTATCACCCGTTGCCAGTATTTCCATAGCAAGAAGTCCTGCGTTCTTTGCGGCATTGATACCCACGGTAGCAACCGGAACACCCGGAGGCATCTGGACTATCGAAAGAAGAGAATCCAGCCCGTCGAGCGATCTTGATTTAATAGGCACTCCTATCACCGGCAGCGGAAAATGTGCTGCAATCACACCGGGCAGGTGTGCGGCTCCCCCTGCACCTGCTATGATAACCTTCAATCCTCTGCCTGTAGCGCCCGATGCATATTTAGCGGTAATATCTGGAGTCCTGTGTGCGGAAAGTATGGTCATTTCGCATTCCACACCAAACTCTTTGCAAACAGCTTCCGCTTCTTTCATGATAGGGATATCGGAGTCGCTTCCCATGATGATCCCGACTAAAATATTTTTTTTCTTCATAAACTATATATCTTTTTAATTAAAAGAACCGTGTCATTTTTTAATGGTGTAAATAAGATTTTACAAATTCATTATTGGCCGTAAAATCTGTTTGCATTAGTTTTCACTGGAGGCAGATCTTTTATTGCTCCCGTTTTATAGTTCAAAACCAGTTCCAGTACCTCGCTTACCGCATCTTCATCGTTGGTTGAGTTTGTTATATAATCAGCTTTTCGTTTTAGCTCGGGGATTGCATTCTGTACTGCAAAGTTGTAGGCACCGTAATTAAATAAAGGCATATCATTATGCCAATCGCCTATCACTGCAATGTTCCTGCGTTTTAGGTTCAGATGTTTTACAAGGCGTTTAACGCTATTTAATTTATCACTTCCGTTTTTCTTAATTGTGAGAAGGTAATATTCGTTTGAGGGAGATTTAGTGACGTTGTAATATACTCCCATAGTATGCGGGAACTTAAAATATTCCCGGATAACTTTCAGGCTTCCCTTATCCTCGCAGTAGATGAGGATCTCAAGTATGTTCTTCAAACCTTCAAATGATGAAACTTCTTTTATGGGCGCATTAAGACGAGTGTACTCCTTGATAACGGAGTTCTTCGGGGTGATGTAGAGATGTTCTTCGTTGCACATTGTTATCTTCCCGTAATTTTGTTCGGCAAGACGTATAGCCTTTTTTATAACTGAATCTTTTATAGCTCCTTTATATATTATCTCTCCCTTCCTGTCTTCTATGAGCGCGCCATCAAGTGTGATGATCGGTGTATCAACCTCCATCAGGTCCGCTATGTGTTTTGAATAATAGAAAGACCTGGCAGAGGACAGAGTACAGTTGATATCATGCTTTCTAAGCTCCCTGGAAAGGTATAGTGTTTTATCGCCAACCTGACCGCTTTTATCAACGAGTGTTCCATCAATGTCAATTACTATAAGCTTTATGTCATTTAATCTGTGTATCATTAATAAGCTTCATTCTTAGGAAAATATAATTTAATAATAGAAGTCTATAAATAATATGCAATTGTAATAACAAATCTTTGTCCAAAATGAAATCTGACCAAATTAATACAGATGAAAAATTTCAAGCTTTTTGATAATGGAATTTATAATCAATAACGCATTTAGCATTAATTTTTGCTTCTAACCCCCCTGTGTCCCCCCTTTAATCAAAGGGGGGATTTAGGGGGGTTTTAGGTTAAGATTGAGAATTGATAAAATATTTTTAATAATAATTAAGCAGACAATGAGCTAAACCCTAAATTATTGATAATTTTTGCACTGTATCTTTGAGGTCAATAGCTTAAATTTGTGGATATGAAATTTAATTTTAATGAAATAGATAAAAAGTGGCAGAAATACTGGGAGGAGAATAAAATATTCAAGGCGGAGATAGACCATTCAAGACCAAAATATTATTGCCTCGATTTCTTTCCCTATCCCTCTTCGGAAGGGCTTCATGTAGGGCATCCGGAGGGTTATACTGCTACAGATATTATGTCGCGTTACAAACGGATGAAAGGGTTTAATGTGCTTCATCCTATCGGGTGGGATACGTTCGGTCTTCCTGCCGAACAATACGCAATTAAAACCGGTATTCATCCAAGGATTACTATACAGAAGAGCAAAGAAAACTTCAAAAGACAATTGAAGTCTATAGGTTTTTCTTATGACTGGGACAGGGAAATAGCTACGAATGACCCCGGATATTATAAATGGACTCAATGGATATTTCTACAGCTTTATAAAAAAGGACTTGCATATCAAGCTGAGGTTCCGGTAAACTGGTGCTCGGAACTCGGAACTGTCCTTGCGAATGAGGAAGTACCCGAACAAATGGAGAAAGGTTACTCGGTCGAACGGAGACCTATGAAACAATGGATGCTGAAGATAACAGAATACGCGGAACGCCTGCTGATGGATCTTGACCTGCTTAACTGGCCCGAAAGCACCAAAGAAATGCAGCGGAACTGGATCGGGAAATCGACCGGTGCCAGGGTAATTTTTAAGCTGAAAAATTTTGATCTAACTCTGGAAATATTTACAACCAGACCCGATACACTCTGGGGTGCTACTTATATGGTTATTGCTCCTGAACACCCTTATGTGGATAAAATAACTTCCGAAAGCAGCCGGACATTGGTAGATATTTACAGAGATAGTATAAAGAGCAAATCCGATCTGGAAAGACAGCAGATGGAGAAGGAAAAAACGGGAGTATTTACCGGTGCATATGCCGTCAACCCTGTTAATAATAAGGAAATTCCTATCTGGATCTCTGACTATGTTCTGATGGGTTACGGAACTGGTGCTATTATGGCTGTTCCGGGTCATGACCAGCGTGACTGGGAGTTTGCACATAAATTCCATCTTCCCATTATCGAGGTTGTTCAGGGAGGCAATATAAAAAAAGAGGCATATGTAGAAGAAGGTACTGCGATCAATTCAGGTTTTATAAACGGATTAAAGACACCTGATGCAATTAAGAAAGTGATCGATTGGCTTGAACAGAATAAATTGGGGAAAGCGGCTGTTCAGTACAAGCTTCGTGACTGGCTCTTTTCACGCCAGCGTTATTGGGGCGAACCGTTCCCAATAATCTATCTTGAAGACGGAACGGTTAAACCTCTCGCCGAGGATGAGCTTCCGGTTACACTTCCGGATGTTGATTCTTACAAGCCAGCCGGGACAGGAGAGTCTCCGCTTGCGGCAATTCCCTCCTGGGTAAATACTATCGATAAAGAAACAGGAAAACCTGCTAAGCGTGAAACCAATACCATGCCCCAGTGGGCAGGGTCATGCTGGTATTACCTGCGATTTCTGGATCCGCATAATGACAAAGAATTTTGCAGCAAAGAAATAGAAAAATACTGGATGCCGGTAGACCTCTACCTTGGTGGAGCAGAGCACGCTGTACTCCATCTGCTCTACGCAAGATTCTGGCATAAGGTATTGTTCGACCTGGGATACGTTTCCACGAGGGAGCCGTTCATGCGTTTGTATCACCAGGGGATGATACTGGGTGAAGATTCCAACAAAATGTCGAAATCGCGCGGCAACGTGGTGAACCCCGATGACATTGTAAATAACTATGGTGCAGATTCGTTCCGGTTGTTCGAGATGTTCCTCGGACCCCTGTCTGCGTCAAAGCCATGGTCAACACGGGGTATAGAAGGAGTTTTCAGGTTTCTTAACCGCGTGTGGCGTTTATTCATTGATGAGAACGGAAATCTGAATCCGGCAATACAGGATATCGAGGCTGATAAGGAAGTTGACATTATAATCAATAAAATGATAAAAGCCGTGACTGATGATATTGAAGATATGGACATGAAGTATAATACATGTGTCAGCGAGCTAATGATATTTGTAAATGAGATATCAAAGCAGCAGGCTATGCCTAAACAGGTAATGGAAAAATTTGTTAAGGTTCTTGCTCCCTTTGCCCCGCATATTGCAGAAGAACTCTGGGAGAAATTAGGGCATAAAGGGAGCATCAGCCTGGAGAAATGGCCGGACTATGACCCGAAGAAATTAAGCAGGAACATGGTTCTTATCGTCGTACAGGTGAACGGAAAAGTAAGAACAAGGATCGAAGTTGAAAAAGATACAGCAGATGATAAAGTTTTATCGCTGGTCAAAGCTGACGATAAAGTGAAAAGATATCTGGAAGGAAAGAAGATAGTTAAAGAGATAATTGTTAAAAATAAACTGGTTAATATTGTTGTAAACTGATCATGCTCCACGAGAAGCATTTTTCGCTGCAGGAGGCAGAGACTATTCTAAAGAAGATCAAACCTCTGGTCGAAGATATGGTGAAAATGAAGAAGATTCTTGACCGGAAGGGATTCGATATTTATATTCATCAGTATTTCGGGGGAGGGGGACCGAACGGTACAGGTTCATTTCCGGTTGAGATGGACCGCCTGATAGAGGATATGAAATCTATCTCAGCCGAGGGAGTAGTTATAAAAGGGATAGATTCCGGGCTGATAGATTTTCCTCATGTAAGATACAACGGCGAAGAAGTTTATCTGTGCTGGAAGCTGGGAGAAAAAAATCTCGGTTTTTGGCATACGATCTCCGGCGGCTACTCAGGAAGAAAAAAGATCGAAGAGCTTTAATTAACATACCCGCAATAATAAATGAGGGCTTTAAATTAAATATAAAAATATGGGCTTTATTAATAAATCTATAGTAAAATTATTTCCTCTTGTTCCTAGAAAGATAGTCAGAAGGTTTGCAAATAAATACATCGCAGGCGATAAGCTTTCCGATGCTGTCGAGCTTGCGAAGCGGCTTAATGATAAAGGCATCATGGGAACGATGGATGTTCTTGGGGAAAATATCTCTACAAAAGAAGAAGCTGTGGTTTCCAGGAACGAATGCATTGAAGTTATTGACGCGATCGATAAGAACAAGCTTAATTCGAATATCTCAATAAAGCTTACACAAATGGGTCTAAAGATAGATCTCGATTTTTGCCTCAAAAATCTGGAAGATATAATGGATGCAGCTAAAAGTGTTAACCAGTTCATTAGAGTAGACATGGAAGATTCTTCATGCACCAAAGACACGATAAAAACTTTCCTGTCTGCCAGGGATTATTATCCCCGGTGCGGTATCGTTCTTCAAGCATGTTTGCGGAGAACTTATGCCGATGTACAGGAACTAATAAAATCTCATACTAACTTCAGGCTTTGCAAAGGAATTTATATTGAGCCGGTGGAGATAGCTTACAGAAAAAAAGAGGAAGTGAACGAGCATTACCTGAAAATACTCCGTGTTATGCTCGAGAGCGGCTCATACGTCGGGATTGCAACTCATGATGATAAGCTCATAGAGGGTGCATATAAGATGATCGATGAATTGAAGAAGAAAAGAGATGAATATGAATTTCAGATGCTCCTTGGTGTGAGAGAAAATTTAAGGGATAAAATCGTAAAAGACGGGCACAGGCTGAGAGTCTATATTCCGTTCGGGGAACACTGGTATAATTATTCACTGCGCAGGTTCCAGGAAAACCCCGAGGTTATGAGCTATGTTATAAAGAGCGTTTTTACAAAAAATTGATACTGTTCTAAGCGCAAAAGCAAACATAACTTTGCAATAGCTGATAATACCCGAAAGTCCTAATTTTCTTTCTTGATTTTTGTTGTATCGGTTTTCTCTTTGCCGTTATCCTGTGATTTCATTTTTACCGTGACGGTTCCTTTGTCCTGATCATAGTTGGTTTCATATGTGATCAGGTTCGATTTTGCCGGTCCGTGGGTAACGGTGCCGTCGAGGTCATATTCTGATCCGTGGCATGGGCAAACGAATTTATTACCCGTAACATCCACTGTACATCCTTTATGCCTGCAGATGAGATTGACCGCCAGGAATTTTGTTTGTGAAAGCCGTACCAGGACATTCTCATCATCCAGATTAATGTAGCCGTTCACCGCAGAAAGAGAGGAATTTTGAGGGTCCGAGAGCTTAATGATTATATCACCGCCGTATTTACGGGAACCTGAATAACCGTTAGAAGCAAAGATTTTATCAAGTTCAAGATTCGAAATAAAGGTACCTCCGATGAATATTCCGAGGGCGGTTCTTTTAATGAAGTCTCTTCTTGAGATTTTATCCGGCATATGCGATTCTTTCTTATATTTATTCGAATATATTAAATTAAATATGTAATATCACCTGTTATATATTAATTTATGAACAATCTCCGACAAATTCAATATAATATTAACGAAAATGAATATCACCTCACTTACCCGGACTGCTGTAATTGAAAAAGAGAGTAAATAAGCATAATTTACCAAAATAATAAAAGTTAAATAACTAAATAAGACATTGGAAATAAGAAAAGAAATTGAGCTGTTATTTGGAAAAGGAAAGTTGACAGCTAAAGAAACAAGCAGGGCATCATTGATATTTAAAGAGCTGATAAAATTGCTTAATACCGGGAAGGTCCGTGCTGCCGAGAAAAAGAACGGTGCATGGCAGGCTAATACGTGGGTAAAAAAAGGAATCCTTCTCGGATTCAGAATAGGCAGGCTGAAAGATGTGTCCATCAACAGTAATTTCAGGTACTTCGATAAGCATACATTGAAGCTCAAAGCTGTTAAACTTTCCGATAAAATTCGTGAAGTGCCCGGCGGCTCTGCGATTAGGGATGGGTGCTATATAGGCAAAGGAGTTATATGCATGCCGCCGATGTATATTAACATTGGTGCATATGTTGACGATAACACCCTCATCGATTCCCACGCTCTCGTAGGTTCATGCGCGCAGCTCGGAAAGAATATACACGTGTCGGCGGCGGCACAGATCGGCGGCGTGCTTGAACCGATAAATTCCGTTCCCGTGATAATAGAAGATGATGTGATGATAGGAGGTAATGCAGGGATATATGAAGGTACCATTGTATCGAGACGGGCTGTCATAGGCGCAGGGTGCATAATTACGGGCTCAACCCCCGTATATGACTCGGTCAGGGGTCTGGTTTATAAAAAGACCAAAGATACACCGCTTGTTATTCCCGAAAATGCTGTGGTGGTTGCAGGCTCCAGGCCTTTACTCTCGGACTTTGGAGTTGAAAATAAGCTGTCCATCTATACCCCGGTGATAATAAAATACCGTGATGAAAAGACCGATGCGTCAACCGCCCTGGAAGAAACTTTGAGATGAAGATCGCAGTCATATCTGATATACATGCGAATCTCGAAGCTCTTGAAATATGTTTGAAAAAGATCGAGGAGCTGAAAGCTGATAAAATTATCTGCTTAGGTGACCTTGTTGATTACTGTGCACAACCGAACGAATGTGTGGAACTGGTAAAGAAGTATTCTGATGTAACCCTACTCGGAAACCATGATGAAGCTCAATATAACTATAGCCTGGTTTCCGGCTTCAGCGAAAATGCGATGATATCATCCATCCATACCCGGACAGTCATCGATCCAGCATATATAGATTATTTCAAATTATTACCTTACACATATTCCGAAGATAATATACTGTTTGTTCACAGCTCACCCTATGAACCGGAAGGCTATCATTATATACTGACTGAAGGAAGGGCTCAGTTAAATTTTTCATATTTCGAAGAAAAAATTTGTTTCATCGGGCACTCGCATATCCCCGTATTATTTCGGGAGATAGGCGAAGAGGTAAGGGAAGTGGAACCGGGAAATGTTTTAGAGAGTGGAAGATACATTATTAATGTTGGCAGTGTAGGACAGCCGAGAGACGCTAATCCTCACTTGAGTTTCGGATTTATCGACACGGAAACTTTGGAATATCAGAATGTTAGGGTATATTATCCCGCTGAGGTTACAGCGCACAAGATACTCAGGGAGGGTTTGCCTGAATATCTTGCGGATAGGATTATTAAAGGAATATGAAATTTTATAAAAAATGCTTAATTTTAGGGACTGATTGCTAATAATTTATGACTTTTATTGAACTTCAGTACCGGGGATTTTATGAATATTAAACTTGAATCACCATCCTGTGCAAGCTGTCAGTCGAGACTTACCAATGTCTTCTGTACACTTACAGATGATCAGCTCGCAAATTTATCGGTTGAAAAATCATGCAACCTGTATAAAAAAGGACAGCTGGTATTTTTTGAGGGCAACCGCCCTACGGGATTATATTGCGTCACAAAAGGTAAGATCAAGATATACCAGATAGGGATAGAAGGCAAAGAACAGATCATACGCCTTGCAAAAGATGGCGATATACTTGGATACCGTTCACTTATAGGCGGGGAGATTTATACAGCTTCTGCTTCCGTAATTGAAGATGCAACAATTTGCTTTATACCTAAAAAAACATTCTTCGATCTCATTCAGACCAATTCCGCACTATCCACCAGGATGATGAAACTTCTCTCAAGCGATCTGAAATCCGCTGAAAAAAGAATAACCGGTCTTGCACAAAAACCGGTGCGTGAACGTCTCGCGGAAACATTACTCATGCTGAAAGAATTTTACGGTGTAGAGAGTGATAATGTAACTATCAAAGCGAATCTCTCGAGAGAAGATATAGCCAATATTGTAGGTACCGCCACCGAAACCGCTATACGTGTTCTATCAGAATTTAAAAGTGAAAAGATTCTCAACCTCCGGGGCAAAAAGATACAGGTTCTGAACCACGATCTGCTTCTCAAAGCTGCTAACGTCTTCGATTGATATTTGCGTCAGTAAATCTCAGAGCCCATAGTCTTTCCGAACATCACTGTTTTTACCCGTCAGAATAATTATATTAATCAAGCATTTGTATTAATTAATTAAGAGAGAAGGGAGTTAATCCTTTGAAAGCAAAAATTAACTGGCTCCACGATTTTCGTATGGAAGGTCAAACGGAATCGGCAAATATCGTGCATATGGATTCTGTTCCAAAGGGAGAAAAATCAGCAGGAGCGTCACCTTCAGAATTAATCCTGCAGGCACTGGCAGGATGTACTATGATGGATATTGTGATTATGGTGTCCAAAGCTAAAAAGAAGATCGAGAAATTCTGGATAGACGTAGATGCCGATATTGCAGATGATTTCCCGAAGATATTTACCAAGATCCATTTAACTTATAATTTGCTAAGCCCCGACCTTGATGACGCAACGCTTGAAAGAGCAATTAAACTCTCTGAAGATAAATACTGCCGTGTACATGCTATGCTTGCAAAAACGGTAAACATCACATCATCATATAAGATTGAAAAACCTTGACCTGTAAGAACAACCGCACGTTTGACATAAATGGCGAAATTATATTTACTTCTTTCTATATGTATAGGGATTACGGCTGGAATCGGATTCAGCACTTTTTATTATGCTAAAGGTTATTCTTACCTGAGCGATAACCCCGCGGCTTGCGATAACTGTCATATAATGAATGATGAATACTTCTCGTGGGTTAAATCTTCCCATCACTATGCAGCTACATGCAATGACTGTCACACACCGAAAGATTTTGCAGGGAAGTGGCTTATCAAGGGTTTAAATGGCTGGAACCACAGCTATGCCTTTACGTCAGGGGATTACCATAAACCGATTCAAATAAACGAAAGAAACAAAAACATTACCGAAGAAAACTGCAGGTACTGCCATAAAATGATGGCATACAACCTCACATTTCACGAAACTGAGAATAATAAAATAGAATGTACTTCGTGCCACAGAAATGTTGGGCATTTGAAATAAATTTTACAATAATAAATCAATGGAAAAACTCTTTAATAAAAAGTACATATTAATATTCATCCTGGTTGCAATCATCACGTCAGCAATAACCCTCCTTCTCGTTAATATCTTCGAAAAAAAACAGGAAGCTGCTTTATACCCTTCGGTCCTGAAACCTGTGGGAGAACTCGAAACCGACCCTAAGGTTTGGGGTGAGAACTTCCCTTTCGAATATGATACTTATTTAAAAACGCAGGAAAATTACGGCTCGACATTTTACGGAGGGACTGATAATTACGAAAAAATTGATAAGTACCCTAACCTTGTTACATTATTCGCCGGATTTTCTTTTGCCAAAGATTACCGCTTGAGACGAGGGCATTACTGGAGCATTTATGATGTGCAGCATACAAAGCGTGTAACCGAGAAAACTGCGAATACATGTATTAGCTGCAAAAGCCCTCAGGTGCTTGTTGATATACAAAAAATGGGGACTGAGAATTTTTACAAGGCGATGTTCAAGGATGTAGGAGCGCATTACAACCAATCCATCGCATGCCTTGACTGCCATAATCCCAGGACCATGGAATTGCGGGTAATGAGACCTGCATTCCTTGATGCTATGAAAAGACGCGGGATAGATATCAGTAAAGCTATAAGACAGGATATGCGGACCTATGTTTGCGCTCAGTGCCACGTTACATATTACTTCAAGCCTGAAGGAAATTACCTGACTTTTCCATGGGACAGGGGACTCAGTGTCGACAGTATCGAAGCTTATTACAATGATGTGAACTTCAATGACTGGATACACGAAATATCCAAAGCTCCGCTTGTGAAGATAAGGCATCCCGATTACGAAACGTGGTCGACGGGAATTCACGCAAAAAGCGGAGTGAGCTGTGCCGACTGCCATATGCCCTATGAAAGGATCGGTTCCGTAAAAGTAACAAACCATTGGATAAAGAGCCCGCTGAAGAACCTGAATACATCCTGCCAGACATGCCACAGGTGGAGCGAGGAAGAGCTGTCTTCCCGGGTGAAAAATATTCAGGATAAAACCTTCGAGACCATGGTGAAATCCGAAACCGCAATTATTGATGCCATAAATGCTATTAAAAAAGCAATAGATGCGGGCGCAACTGATGAGCAGTTAAAGATTGCCCGACACCTGCAAAGAAGGGCGCAGATCAGGTGGGATTTTGTAAATGCTGAAAATTCTATGGGTTTCCACTCTCCGCAGGAAAGCGTAAGAATACTCGCCGATGCTATCGACTATGCCAGGCAGTCTCAGATTGAAGCCGAAGGATTGCTTAAGAATATTTCATCCAAAAAGTAAACTAAATTTTCGTATATTATAGCAGTAAATTACCTGCAAGGGGATAAGAAAATCATGGATTAGTTTATAAATAAAACGGAACATTTTATTGACCTCCGTTTTCTAATTTAATAACACTTCGTTAGTTCTAAACACAAAATAAAAAATATATGGTAACAATAACTACAACATACGAAGGACAACTTCATTGCAAGGCTGTACACGGACCAAGCGGTAAGATTCTTGAAACTGATGCACCGGTAGATAATCACGGAAAAGGAGAAACATTTTCTCCCACCGATCTTGTTGCCACAGCACTCGGAACATGCTACCTGACACTTATGGGGATCCAGGCAGAATCGCATGACATAAACATGAAGGGCACAACAGCTACTGTTGAGAAATTTATGAGTACAGACCAGCCGCGGAGAATAGCGAAGCTTGTTGTAAAAGTTGATTTTTGCGGGGGGATACCCTTTAATAAAAGAGGATTATTTGAAGCGGTAGCATTGAACTGCCCCACCTCTAAGAGCCTGCACCCGGATGTAGAAATACTGAGTGAATTTAATTTTCCGGATTAGTAAAGTGGAAGTTGAATACCGCGCAGATTGTAAGCGCTTTTTGAATGAATCGCAGATATAAAACAAAACCCCCCTCAGTCCCCCCTTTGATTAAAGGGGGGAAGCCCGAAGGGAAGGGGGTTACAAAACGTGATCTTATTCAGAGAGCGATATTTTTTTCTTCCATTACCTCATATTCATTTTTTTTGGACTGCAAAAAAAGTATATTTGCGTTCAATAATTTATTTCCGTGAAATTAACCACCTAAAAGAATATTGGAATCAGCTGAAAAATTAGACCGGGTAAGATCGGAAGAACTGGATAAAATACTCGGAATCCCTTTTAAAGTCCTGGATGACGGCTTTATCCGTGTGATAGATTACATGGGCACGGACGAAGCCATAGTTCAGGCGGCGCGTGTATCATACGGAAAAGGAACGAAAAAAGTTCATGAAGATAAGGGACTCATACGTTACCTCATGCGCCACCATCACACAACACCCTTTGAAATGTGCGAGATAAAATTCCACCTCCGCGTACCTATGGACTGCTGGCGTCAGTGGATAAGGCACAGGACTGCCAACGTAAATGAATATTCTACCCGCTACTCAATTGCAATTGATGCGGCACAGAAAACTGCTCCCGACCGGTGGCGGATTCAATCGCAGGGATATAACAGGCAGGCGAGCGAGGGTTTTGCCGATGAAAACTTAGGCGCTGAGCTGACAAAGAAAGAGCGCGAATTGCAGGAGCTCAGCCGCTCGATCTATCTGGAACGGCTAGAGAAAGGAATTGCAAGAGAACAGGCAAGAAAAGAGCTTCCGCTTTCGACTTATACCGAAGCTTACTGGAAAATTGACCTGAATAACCTGTTGCACTTTCTGGAACTGAGAATGGATGTGAAAGCACAGCATGAGATCAGGATGTATGCGAATACTATCGGGTATGAGATCATTGCCAAATGGTGCCCCGCCGCATGGGAAGCGTTTCTCGACTACCAGTTAAATTCTGTTCATTTATCGGTTATCGAAGCGGAGATAGTGAGGGAGATAGCTGCAGGAAGCAAATCGAATGCAATAACTCTAGCGAAAAAGCATGGCTTAATTGCCGAGAGCGGTGAATTAAAAAAAAATATAGAGAGATTCGAACTGGAAGAGAAGCTGAAGAAGATGGGTATTCCTATTCCGTGGGAATAGAAAAAATCGAATATTTCTTTTCAGACTTCAGAAGTCTTTAAGACTTCTGAAGTTTTTCTTTTATACAATCTTCCCGATAAATAAATACTGAACCACGCCATAAACACTGAACCTACCAGGTCAATAAGGTAATGCTGACGCAGGTATAATGTTGCTATTCCTAAACCTGTACCTAATGGCAGCGTGCATAACCAGAAATACCTTCTCCTGAGCTTAAAGGCAAAATAATTTACCATAAGTATTATCCCGAAATGCATGCTGGGGAAAGTATTCCTCACCTGTGATTCACGCAGGTAGCTGGTGACCTTATCCAGATAGAGCGCGGTCAAAGGTGAAAGTCCCTTGAGCTCTGTGGTGTAATGACCGGGGAATGCAGAATCAGGTCCCGATGCGGGGAAGATTGCATAGAACACGAATGCGAGATACCACCCTATTATCAGGGCAAGTATAAAAATCCTGATATCGCAGTATGAATTATCCGATCTTTTATTGAAGTAGAAAACCACAAATGATAACGTTGGAAGCAGGTAGTAAGAGAAATACATTATGATCAGTATTTCCGTTACGATACCGCTGTTGAAATGTTCCAGCCAAACGGTTATGTCGGTGCCGAACAAAGCTTTATCCGTATTCAGCAAGAATGCATCCCAGTCATGAGGATTCAGTTTATGTATGAATGTCTGGAAAGCGGTGAAGATTATTCCGTAATAGGGGATATGAAGCCAGCTCCTGAAAAATAGAACCGCTCTATTTTTACTTTTTCGTAAGTAAATAACATATGCTGTGAAAATAAGAAATGAAATTAATGGTGTTATGAAAGATGATACATCGGTTATCCTGTGCTGCAGAATAAAAATGAATTGGATAACTAGTATCGGAACAGAAAATATAACAGCAATTACTTCCTCGGGAAAAAATGCGTCTGATATACTTCGGTCTGTTCTCAATTCTAAATTTGCTGCATAAGATATTGTTCCATTTCCGTAAGCTGTTCGATCGAATTTACGCCTGTGACTTCCAGCTCGTCATCGGTAACAACCAGCCCTACTTTTTCCTTATCTATGAAATGAAATATATCGGTCAGGTAATATTCGCCCTGGCTGTTCTCGGGAGAGATCTTTTTCAGTGCATCGAAAAGAACGGTCTTATTTACTATGTATATGGCAGGATTTATTTCGTGTATCTGCTTTTCTTCCTCCGTTGCATCCTTATCCTCGACTATCTTAAAAAAATGCTCATCGCTGTCCCTTACAATCCTCCCGTAACCGGCAGGATTTTTGAAAACCGTTGTGAGAAGTGTTGCCGAGTTAGCATTAGAATAGTGTTCGTCTAACAGAGCTTCTACCGTCCTATCTTTTAAAAGCGGTACATCACCCGAAAGTATCAAAACTTCACCTTCGAAATCATTCAGTAATTTTTCCGTCTGCAGGACTGCATGCCCTGTGCCGAGCTGCTCTTCCTGTACGGCAAATCTTATCTCGATACCGCTGGCTTTAGCGGCTCCCCATTCATCTTTCTTGATATATTTGGGAAACAGGAGTGTCAGTAGATCTATAACAAGCTCGCGGTGATGCCCTACAATGGGGATTATAATCTTTGGTTTTAATTTTACTGCCAGCTCCATTACGTACTGGATCATCGGCTTGCCGCACACTTCGAACATAACTTTGGGCTTTTCGGGGCTCTTCATCCTCTTGCCGAGACCGGCCGCTAGTATGACTACGGCAAGGTCGTTCCCGGTACTTTCCTTTTTTTCTATGTTTTGCATGAGAGACTCCATTTTTTCTTTCTGCCGGGCTCTCATCAATTCTACAAAATTTGTATCTGTGATGGGCATTTATACTTGATTGTTAATAATAAACCCCTGAGTAAGATGTTTAATCAGGGGTGTAAAAATTTTTCAGTGTTAAAAGTAATATTAATTTTATTTGCTTCCTGCCTATACTTCAATTAAAGCCGGGTCTCTTTTAATTTCGACTATTTTATTATCTTTATCCAGTAGCACAACTTTCGGAATATAATCCTTCAGTTCCTGTTCGGTGAATGTTGCGTAAGTGATAATGATAATAACATCACCCACCGAGCCCAGCCGTGCGGCAGCTCCGTTCAGGCAGATGGTCTTGCTTCCGCGTTTCCCCGGTATCGTGTATGTCTCGAAGCGTTCGCCGTTATTGATGTTGCACACCTGAACCCGCTCATACGGAAGGATGTCAGCTGCGTCCAGCAGGTCCTGATCTACCGTAAGGCTTCCCTCATAATGCAGTTCAGCCTGGGTTACCTTTGCCCTGTGGATCTTCGATTTGCACATTATTCGTCTCATATCTTTTATGTCTCCTTCTTAGAACGACTAAGTTAATACTTAATTACAATATTATCAATTAACCTGATCTTACCGATCCTTACAGCCAGTGAAATCAATATTTCCGTCTTTTTTGGTAATTTCTTCAGTGAATCGATGCTTTTTAGCGTCCCGTATTCATTAAACGCAATATAATCAATATTAGTTACATACAGTTTTGACATTATCATTTTGGTCATTTCATCTTTTATAAAATTAATGTCACCCGATCCTTCTTCTATAAAATCCTTTGCCAAACATAAAGCCTCGTATAATACAGTACCGTTTTTGCGTTCTTCCGGGTTAAGATATACATTTCTCGAGCTCATTGCCAGTCCGTCGGGCTCCCTGATCGTCTTTCCGATGATTATCTTTAAATTCAAATTCAGCTCTTTCACCATTTTCCGTATCACTGCCGCCTG
Organism: Ignavibacteria bacterium; assembly: GCA_049516635.1. Taxonomy (GTDB): domain Bacteria; phylum Bacteroidota; class Ignavibacteria; order Tepidaquicellales; family OLB5; genus JBEKSX01. The sequence continues at coordinate 17,210 of JBEKSX010000017.1, forward strand.
CTGTGCATCCTTTTGCCCGAACACGGCAAAGTGCGGCTGAACGATATTAAAAAGCTTCATTACAACCGTTGTTACACCCTTAAAATGCCCCGGTCTAATCTTCCCTTCCAGAATATCGGTGATATTCTCTACTACTGCAAAAGAGGCATGATCTTCGGGATACATATCCTTTGCTTTCGGGTACAGAATATAATCCACTCCAGCTTCCCTGCAAAGTTTTTCATCACGCTTTATATCCCGCGGGTATCTTTCGTAGTCCTCGCCCGGTCCGAACTGCAGGGGGTTAACGAAAATGCTTACAAAAACTATATCGGCTTTCTTCCTCGCAATTTTCACCAGTGACAGGTGCCCCTTATGGAGATAGCCCATGGTCGGAACGAATCCGATTATCTTATTTTTACGCAAACGTGATGTGAGATTTTGTGCTTCGGTGAGAGATCGTATTATTTTCATAACAGGACTTTTAATCCATCAAAAACCTGATGAGGTAATACAGCTTCTCTTTCAGGTCTTTGCGGTTAACCACCAGGTCCAGGAGCCCGTGTTCCATCAGGAACTCCGAACGCTGGAAACCGGGAGGCAGGTCTTTGCCCGTTGCATTCTTTATCACGCGGGGACCCGCAAATCCAATGAGCGCATTCGGTTCGGCGATGTTAAGGTCACCAAGCATAGAGTAACTTGCCGATGAACCTCCCGTTGTGGGGTCGGTCAGTACGGAAATATAAGGCAGTTTATGTTCTGCGAGTTTTGCCAGAAAGGCAGATGTCTTAGCTAATTGCATAAGTGCTACAGCGGCTTCCTGCATTCTTGCACCGCCCGATTTGGAAATAATTATATACGGTACCTTCTGCCGGATCGCTTTATTGACGGCGCGGGAAATCTTTTCACCCAGCGCGGAACCCATGCTCCCGCCTATGAACTGAAAATCCATAACGCTCATAACAACATCCAGCCCGTTGATTTTACCCGTGGCGTTCTTTATGGCATCGTACAGCCCTGTCTTCTTGATGGTCTCTTCTATCCTGTCCTTGTACTTTTTGGTGTCGACAAACTCGAGTATATCCACCGACTTCACCTTTTTATCAAATTCCTTGAACGTTCCCTCGTCGAGCAGTATCTTGAAATATTCAGCGCTGCCGATGCGGAAGTGGTGGTCGCATTTGGTACAAAGATAAAAATTGTTTTCCCACTGTGTCTTGTGCATTATCTCGCCGCAATTGGGGCATTTTATCCACATTCCTTCGGCAACGTCTTTCTTATCCTGTGAACCGGTAGTGATATTCTCTTTCGTTCGTTTAAACCAGGCCATGTTATTAAAGGTTAGAAGTTTGTTAAATGAATGCTAATTTTTTCTCTTAGCAATAAAGTCTTTTAAGTAAAGAGGCTCAATATTTTCAGGAAGAAATAGTTTTCCTGAATTATAATGCTGTAAGCTTAATTCAAGCATGGAATCAAGCTCGGGTTTTTGATCTTTGACATTTAGACTTTTAAAATAGTCAACAGAAAACTCAGATTCATCAGAAAAATTACCCACAACTACTGTGTCTTTATCAATTATTGAGGTTAATGAGCTTATTTCTCCCGTACCGGAAGTTAATTCCCTGCCGTCTTTTCTGACGGAGAAATAATATTCGGGAATTTTGGCGGGAATGAGAACACAATATTTCTTTCCGGGTTCGATCTTTTGTATCCTGTTTAATGTCAGTTCGAAGTTATCGATAGGGATTATCTTTTTGTCGAGCGCATCGGCTGCGCCTTTCGCTATAGCCATACCTACCCTGATGCCTGTAAATGAACCCGGTCCTATTATAACTGAAATTGCATCAAGCTCTTCCAGTGAACCCTCTCTTTCCTCCAACTTCTGCGAAACCTCGCTGAAACATTGAATGAGCTTATCAGTGGACCGCAATAAATTTTGCTGGTCACTGTCTTTAATGTAGTCAGAAGTTTTAGAGATAATGAGATCAGGTTCGCTGTACAAAGCAACGAATGAATTATCGATATTTGAATTTATTAGGAGTAATTTCAAGTTTTTGTCCATTAAAGTGTAATTTCACGCATATTTTCAATTTCACTCTTATTCGATAACCGCACCTTTTTTGTGCTCTCCGGCAGTATCGATTCTACAAGCTCAGGCCATTCGATAAGTATCAAGCCTTCGCTGTCAAGGTAATCATCGAAACCTATATCATACATCTCGTTCAGCGTTTTTATCCTGTACAGGTCAAAATGAAATATCCTTTTTATTCTCTCCGATGAATATTCATTGACAATAATGAATGTCGGGCTGTTGACAACCTGCTTAACGCCGAGACTCGTGCAGATACCTTTTATGAACTGTGTCTTGCCCGCGCCGAGCTCTCCGTAGACAGAAACGATATCGTTCACGGAAAGACCGTCCGCGAATTCTCCGCCGAGCTTCCTGGTTTCTTCAACACTCCTGGATATTACGGTGACCAATCGATTATATTTTCGGTTCAAGAGTTATTACAGGCAGAATAAGCTCTTCCATTGAAATACCGCCGTGCTGGAATGTGTTCCTGTAATAATTGAGGTAATAATGGTAATCCGTCGGGTAGACGAAATAATAATCCTCTTTAATAATAATGTAGTTCACGATCCCGCCGCGTTTCGGCAGCTTATAGTCGAGCGGATTCCTTATAAATATTGCCTGGCGTTCTTCACACTTAATGTTCCTGCCGTATTTATACCTGAGATTGGTGGAAGTCTCTTTATCACCCAGTACCTTCGCGCCCCGCAGGCATCGTATGCTTCCGTGATCCGTTGTTATGATTATCTTGATGTTCTTCTGTCCTGCAAGTATCCTGAACATCGAGAACAATGACGAATGTTCGAACCATGAATCGGTTAATGACCTGTATGCGGCTTCATCGGGAGCGATCTCCTTCAGCACTGCATTATCGGAACGGCTGTGGGCAAGTATGTCCACAAAGTTCACCACTATCGCATTCAGGTGGTTATTAGTGAACGTTGCTATCTTATTTTCAATTCCTTTGCTGAAATCCGCTTCCAGTATCTTTACATACTTCAGTTCGTTGCGCAGCTTCACTCTTTTTCGTGCCAGAAGCTTTTCAAGGAATTCCTTCTCGTTGTTGTTCTTGCTGTTCTCATCGTCCTCGCCTTTCGCCCAGAGATCCGGATAATACTGTTCTATCTCGCTCGGGAAGAGCCCGCTGAATATCGCGTTCCTGGCATAAGGTGTTGCCGATGGTATCATGCCGTAGTAAAAATCCTTCGATATCCTGAAATAATCGTACAGACGCCTTTCCATAAGCATCCACTGGTCGAGACGCAGACAGTCTATGACAAAAAAGAATACCGACTTGGATGAACCGAGCTCGGGTATAAGGAAATTTTCTACAACCTCATTGGAGATCACAGGACCGGATTTCTTCTTGTGTATCCATTCGAGGTAATTGTTATCGTAGAACTTGCAGAACTCGATATTGCATTCGCGTCTCTGTGCGGCGAGCGTATCCTTCAGACCCAGCTCGGGGTGTTCATCCAGTTCCATCTCCCACTGCGTCATATCCTGGTGGATGTTTATCCAGTCTTTGTAATCAAGCGGATCGCTCAGCGCAGAGCTTATTTTATTGAACTCCTGTATATAGTCACGCGAGAGTGTTTCGCCTTTTATCCTTTTACCCTCAAGGAATTTTTTGCACACAAGAAGTATCTGGTTGGGATTGACCGGCTTCAGAAGGTAATCGGAAATTTTCGCACCGATAGCATCTTCCATCAGCGATTCGGTCTCGTTCTTTGTCACCATAATAACCGGGACGCTTGGATGGATCTCTTTCAGAGTAGCAAGGGTCTTTAGTCCGCCCATGCCCGCCATCATCTCATCGAGGAATATCAGGTCATAGTCTTTCTTCCTGACCATGGATATGGCATCCTCACCGTTCATCGCTTCATCAACAGTATACCCTTTCTCTTCTAAAAACAGTATGTTGGAACGCAGAAGCTCGATCTCGTCATCTATCCAGAGCAGTTTATTTTTTATTTTATCCAATTGTTTGATATTTTAAATAATAATTAAGAAATACGAATTAGTAAATTGATTTTAAAATACCATATCGCTATTTTTGTTAGTTCGTTAATAATATAATAATAATTTGATAATTTTACTATAAAAAGGAAGAATTAGATGCCTTTAAGACACAAATCAGCCCAAAAAAGAGCACGCCAGACCGTAAAAAGAACCGAAAGGAACAAATTTTATAAAGCAAAGGTCAGAACTGCGGTAAAAAGCCTCCTTACTACCAAAGATAAAGAAACAGCGCAAAAGCAGCTAAAAACAGCAGTTTCTATACTGGATAAAGTTGCAAGCAAAGGCATCATTCATAAAAATGCCGCCGCAAACAAAAAATCCAGACTGACCCGTCACGTAAACAAATTGAAATAGAGTTTCGGTAGTTTATCCTTGTTCTTTTCGGGAGCTTCGATGCTCCCTTTTTTATTTTAGAATAATATGTCCTAAGCTATTCAAATCTCTTCAATAATTACAATCCGCTGAGTACTCATCAAGTTCCAGAGTAACATTTTGTTACGGAACATAAAGTATTTTATTCTCATTGATTTCTGCGTCGAGAATCAGTTCGGTAATTGTTAATTTAGTAAGTAGACAAAAGCGAAATTAAACATACTTGAATAGAATAAGTATTACGCGTCCCCTCCTTACCAAGGAGGGGATTAAGGGGAGGTTTAGATAAAAGGATACTAATGGGTTTAATATATAACCAGCACAGACAGTATTTGAAGCGCAAAACACTTCGGAAGAATATGACACGCGCAGAAGTGTTCCTCTGGATTGAACTCAGAAATAAAAACCTGGCGGGCTATAAATTCAGAAGGCAGTTCAGTATCGGCCCGTATATTCTAGATTTCTACAGTCCAAGATTGAAACTTGCAATCGAAATTGATGGAGCCACACACGTAAGTGCTGACGAAAGAGAGCATGACAAAAACAGGCAAAAAGAGATCGAGAATCTAGGGGTGCAGTTTTTGAGATTTACAAATGCAGATGTATATGATAATAGAAAGAAAGTATTGGAAGAGATTTATAATAAAATTAAGGAATTAAAATAATACCCCATCGCCCTTCGGGCACTTCCCCTTAGTAAGGGGAAGACGATCAGTTACTTCTATTATGCAGTTCACAGAACCTGAACTCCTTTGCAGTTCACTCGAAATAAAATTTCGAACTACAATTTAGCTCATAGTCAAAAGCGAGATCAAACATACTGGAATGGTAATAAGTTTTACGCGTCCCCTCCTTACCAAGGAGGGGATTAAGGGGAGGTCTTCAGATTCTTATCGAAAAATTTGAATATCCGTTTATACTGGTCGAGCCAGTCAGCTTGTATATAGAAATTGTGGTTTTCTTTCGGGTATATCATTACTTCAAAATCTTTTTTCAGATCGATCAGCTTCTGCACCAGGTGTACCGCTTCCAGAAAGAAAACATTATCGTCCATCATACCGTGGATTATCAAAAGAGGTATTTGAAGTTCTTCGGCGTATGTTATGGGTGAGGATGATTCATAATACTGCCTGGAATCATCATTTAACTCCCCCAGACGGGCAAGCGTGAACCAGAGGTTGCCCTGGACGTAACTTTTCCAATCCGATACAGCTCTCATTGCTGCCGCAGCTTTAAAATATTCCGGATGCCTGAATGCTGCCATCAGCGTTATGAACCCGCCGTAACTGCCCCCGTAAATTCCGACTTTCTCTCTGTTGATGAGACCAAGTTTATCAAGGTAGTCTATCCCGCTCATGTAATCCGATACTTCCCAGTATCCGAGGTTATGGTAAGTTTTATTCCGGAAATCCCTGCCGTAACCCGCACTGCCCCTGTAATCCACATCGAGAACAAGGTAACCATTTTGAACAAGGTAAGTGTTCACCATGAAATTATCGCCGTAGGTACTATAACCCTCCGTTACTTCCTGCAGATAACCTGAACCGTGTACAAAACATATGAGCGGGTATTTTTTCTTCGTTGAAAAATTCTCCGGTTTGTACAGGAATGCATACACCTGCTGTCCGTCTTCCTGATTGGTAAAACTTATTTGTTCGGGTATCGTCCAGTCGATCGAGGTAAATTTCGGTGAGATGGTATTCGTTGCCTGTATTTCTTTTCCGCCGGAAATATCGAGGCAGTACAGTTCGTTGGGTTTATCTATATAAGAGTGTTCATAGAACAAATAATTGCCGTCACGTGAGATAACCATATCCTGGTAGTCGCCTTTGAGAGCGGTAAGCTTTTCAGGAGTGTTCTTTCCAGACAGGTCGGTTTTATAAATGCCGTATTCCGCAGGATTATCCGTGTTGGCTATGTAATATACCTGTTTATTTTTTCCGTCTATGACCGATTCGAGTATCGTATAATTACCGCCTGCAATTTTATTAAGCCCCGTGCCGTCGCTATTGAGAGTATATAAACCGTTATATCCAGATACCTCCGATTCGAAAATAAATCTTGCGGAATCAATAAATCTCGTTGCATTCCCGTGCCTTTCGAACCACCCGTCATACGATTCGGAATAGATCTCCTTCACCGATTTAGTTATGATATCATAACTGAATAACTTTCTTGTGTTCCTCCCGGCGTTTTCGGCATCCAGTACCAGGGTCTTTGAGTCAGGTGAGTAGCTGGTATATTGGGTGAATAAACGGGTGCTGTCAGGATACCTGATCACGGATGAAATGATGGTCAAGGTATCATTACCTTTCCTGATGGGGTGGATATCATATTCGAGCAGTTTTACCTGGGAAGTACCGCGTTTTTCTCTCTCAATCCGCACAAAATCACCGGTATAATCCGGAAAGATAAGCTCTTTCTTCGGGGTGTTGTCATACCTTGCAAAAAGCAGTCTTATCCCTTCTCCCGGTGAAGTGCCGAACTCACCGGATATTGCCATTATCTGGTAGGAAATTGAATCCGATTCATCTTTAGTTAATTGCAGCTCCGGTTTCGAAACAGGATCGAGCATGGTCATGAAATAATTTCCCGCTCTCCTGTATATGAGATAATTATCCCTGACCATTGGCGAGTATTCATAAGCATCAGTATTCGTTATCTGTACATCCTTCGAAAAATATCTTGTGGCAGTGAAATTTTTTGATATATATATATCGCCTCTTATTATAGACATTGCATCGCCGTTCTCAAGTATGGTGAACTCGGAGGGTGTATCCGCGGTGTCGGAATACTTAAACGTAACTCCCGAAAGATAATCGTAATCGAACAGGCTCAAAGAGCCGTTATAATCATCGTCTGCATAGTAGTATATCTTGTGTGAAATAGTTGAAACGGATTTAAGTGAAGGGCGCGGGTTGACTATGTTTGTATCCTGAAAAATATAATCCAACGAAACTCCCTGTGAATATATTGTACCGGAGGTAAATGCAAGGATAATGGATAATATAGAGAAGTATTTATTTATGTGAACAAAAATTTTTTTTCTCGCCCGTTCGGAAACCATTATTTATATTTTAATAATGAAGTTCTTCTACTTTTTCTCTCTCACGTATCAGCTGTACCTTATCGCCATCAACAAGAACCTCTGCGGGACGCAGGCGTGCATTGTAGTTCGAAGAAAGTGAGTACCCGTAAGCGCCTGCTGTCATCACTGCGAACATATCACCGCGTTCCAATTTCTGCAGTTTCCTGCCCGTTGCGAGGAAGTCCGCAGTTTCGCAGACGGGACCAACAACATCCGCTGTTTCATACCCTGTATCTTTCAGCTCCAGCGGTATTACCTGGTGGTATGCATTGTACAGGCAGGGTCTCATGAGGTCGTTCATGCCTGTATCGGTGATAATGAATTTTTTGGTTTCACCCTGTTTCGTGTACAGCACTTTGCCCGCCAGTATCCCTGCGTTAGCCACAAGAGAACGCCCCGGTTCGATAACTATCTTCTTCTCATAACCCGAGAGAAGCTTTATTACCGCCTGGACATAATCGCCGGGCTCTGCATATGATTCGTTCTCATCTTCCTCGATGGATATGTACCTGTGCCTCAGCATGTTCTTATACCTGACTCCGAATCCGCCGCCGAAATTTATGTACCGGATATTGATACCCATGGATTCAAGCTTCTTCAAAAGTCCTTCAATGTATTCGACCGCTTCTATATACGGCTCAACCTCTGTTATCTGCGAGCCGATGTGCGAGTGGATGCCGATAATGTCTATTGACGGAAGCTTATTCGCTTCGGCAAAAACGTTTAGTATTTCCTTGCTGTCGATGCCGAACTTATTTTCTTTCATCCCGGTAGTTATGTACGGGTGAGTATTTGCATTGATATCTGGATTAACACGTATTGATATCCTGGCAATGAGGCTCATGCTGTGTGCTATTCCGGAGATCACTTTTATTTCCTGAAGCGACTCCACCGTGAAATTAAATATATTTTCCTTTAGTGCGTATTTTATTTCTTCATCGGTCTTGCCGACGCCCGTATATGTAATTTTATTCCGCAGGTAACCGAACTTAAGTGCAAGGTACAATTCTCCTCCCGATGCTATCTCTGCGCCCGCTCCTTCTTCCGAAAGTATTTTCAATATCTCGGGATTCGAGTTCGCTTTTATAGCGTAGCAATTGAGGAAATCCAGGCGGGAATTCACCAGCGGCTGGTTTATTTCCCTGTAATTCTTAAGTATCTGGTTTTTACTGTAGATATAGAGCGGAGTCCCGTATTCCTTTGCCAGCTCTTCGACCGGAAAATTTTCAGCGTATAAACGGTTATCTTTAATATAAAAATGATGCATCATAAATTAATTGGTATAAAAGAGTAAACAATATAATATAATTTTAGATTAAGTCAAGAATAATTTTGAACAGATATTCATTATTTTTAATAATATATTTGTTAAAATTAAAAATTATGGGATATTTTCTAATTATTAATCTTTAAATAATATGAGATTACTTTTACGAAATCTTGTTTTCCTTAGCATTGCTTCTTATTATTCATTCGCCCAGACACCCTGGGTCTATAAATACATTGTAAATGGCGGTGATATTAATTCCTGCCAATTCATAAATAAAGATATCGGATATGCTGTTGGTTACTCCGGGGCGGTTGGTTATGGAATTATAATTAAAACTGAAAATGGCGGATCTAATTGGGTTTCGCAAAATACGGATAAAATGATTGATTTTCGTTCCATATCCGTAATTGATGAGAATACAGCATTTATTGTTGGTTCGGATCCTTTCTCGGCAGGAACAAAGATTTTTAAAACCAATGATGGTGGAAAAAACTGGGTTCAGAGTGCTTTTTATTATGCAAAGGGGTTTGAAAAAATTATCTTTTTAAATAAAACGCTCGGATATGCGGTAGGGAACGATTTATCTGTGGGGGCTAGAATAATTAGGACTTCGGATGGGGGTTTAACATGGTCTTTCTGTGATCCGGGTGCCGGAGATATGCTTTTAAGTCTCTGTAACTCTCCTGATGGTGTAATCTTTGCTGTTGGTACAAAGGGTTGGATAATTAAATCCACTGATTTTGGTGATACATGGATTTCACAAAATTCGGGAACCGAAGAAAGTTTGGAATCGGTTTTTTTTGTTAATAAAGAAACGGGTTTTATCTCATTGAATAATTTTGGATATAAAGAATGTTTTTATTTAAAAACAACAGATGGTGGAACAACCTGGGTTAGAACTGCAACCGGAACTAATGTTTGGATCAGGTGCTTTTATTTTCTTGATGAAAATATCGGATTTGCCGTAGGAGATTCAGATGTACATGAGGGTGCCATTATAAAAACAATTGATGGTGGTCAAACCTGGAAGAAACTGGAATCTGGAAATTGTGGATATCTCAACACAGTAAATTTTATTGATAAAGATTATGGTTTTATAGCAGGTGAGCACGGCTTGATATTGAAGACTATAACAGGAGGGGAATAAACATAAATTTTATTGATCTTACAATCAGTAACAGAAAAAACCGGATTCTATCTTAGTTCGGTTTTTGTGAGGCTGTTATGTTCGAAATATTAATCTTCTGTTTCCTGAACAGGTAATGATAGTTGTTACTTACTTAACTAATGAGAGACTGGAGGAAAAAGTTTGATGTTAAAGCATTTTCTAGTTCTTTTACTCTTAATAGTTAATGATTCTCAAATACTTTTTTTGATATAAATATATGAACTTCCTTTAATACTTGCCTTTAAACTTTCAAAGAAAAATTGAGGCTACCTTTTTCTTTGACTTGATCTAAAAACTTGTCGATTTTATAAACCATCCATTTTGAATATGGAAAATCGACCGGGAAGTCACCAAAAACCTTGAGGACGCTTTTAATGGTTTGCCTTTATGGCATAACAGTTTAGGAAATCCAGGCGGGAATTCACCAGCGGCTGGTTTATTTCCCTGTAATTCTTAAGTATCTGGTTTTTACTGTAGATATAGAGCGGTGTCCCGTATTCCTTTGCCAGCTCTTCGAGGGGGAAGTTCTCAGCATACAGCTTGTTCTCCTTTATATAAAAGTGGTCCATCTTGTTTACCGTAAATTAATAAAACACTCAATATAAAAAAATTTAATAATAATGCAATAGGTTGACTGAACAGAAACTGAGAATGCCTGCACTCCCGTACGATTATGATCTGACGGGTTTTATACAGTATATCCCGCTTCTTCTTATTATCTCATTTTTCAAAAATATATATTTGTATAATAATCGTATAATTAATATTTAATTATGGATCTATTAATACAAAATGCATCACAGATCGTTACCTGCGCGTCGAAAGGGAAAAGATTTAAGGCAGGCAAAGAGCAGTCCGATATCGGGCTTATAGAGGATTCGCACATATATATAAGGAACGGGATTATAAAATATATCGGGAAGGATGTGCCCGCTAAGATAGTGAAAAGCAGAATAAGAAAGGTTTATGCAGGCGATATGGTGGTTATGCCCGGTTTCATCGATTCACATACACATCTCGTATTCGCGGGGGATAGGACGAACGAATACTCCATGCGTGTGGCGGGAAAGACGTACGAAGAGATAGCTGCCTCCGGCGGCGGAATAATTAATACCGTCGATGCGGTCAGGAAAAGCAGTAAAAGAGAGCTGTTCGAGCTTGCCATGAAACGCATAAAGAACTTTGTCCGCTTCGGTGTCACAACGATGGAAGCAAAATCCGGTTACGGGCTTGACACGGAGAATGAAATAAAAATGCTCGAGGTTATTTATGCTTTAAGAAAAACATGCGCTGTTGAAATATTCCCGTCCTTCCTCGGAGCCCATGCGGTTCCGAAGGACAGGACCAAAGAAGAATATATAGAGGAGATACTTTACGAAATGCTCCCGCGGATTGCTAAACATAAGCTTGCCGAATTTATCGATGTCTTCTGTGAAAAAAATTATTTTACGGCGGAGGAAACGGAGAAAATTTTACGCCAGGGAATTAAATTCGGACTTATCCCGAGGTTCCATACGAACCAGTTCCATTCTATCGGGGGAATAGATGTTGCGTTGAAAACCAAAGCTATAGCGGTTGACCATCTTGAAACATTGAACAAAGAAGAGATTGCAAAGCTGAAGGGCGCCGGTATCATTGCGTGCCTGCTTCCGGGCGCATCATATTTTTTGAAAATGCAGTATCCGCCCGCAAGGGAGCTTATAGATAATTCCGTCCCCGTTGCGCTGGCTACCGATTTTAACCCCGGAACCTGTATGACGGAGAACATTCAATTCATCATGAGCCTTGCCGTTCATGAAATGAACATGAACATCGAAGAAGCGATAAATGCCGTTACCGTCAATGCAGCCGCCTCGCTCGGGATATCCGGCAGGGTGGGAAGCATTGAAGTAGGGAAACAGGCAGACCTGGTTGTTCTCGATATGCCCGACTACAGGCATTTATTTTATCACCTTGGCATCAACCCGGTTGTCAATGTGATTAAAAAAGGAAAAGTGATCTACCAGAGGTAATACAAAACCCCCCCTTAGTCCCCCCTTTAATTAAAGGGGGAAGAGCGAAGCGAAGGGGGGTTATGGGGTGAAGGAAATCAATATGACAAAGATTTATAATAAGATTTCGGAAAAAGAGAAAAGAAGACAGCTTAGGAATAACCCCTATCCCGTCTGCGACGGGACTCCCCCTTATCAAGGGGGAGACGAATAAATCCCCTCCTTAATAAGGAGGGGTGTCACGCCTTAAAGCGTGACGGGGAGGTGGAAGAAAGAATATGACAAAGATTTATAATCAAACTAAAGAGAGAGAAAAAAGAAAAAAACTCCGCAGGGAAATGACCAAAGCCGAAGTTTATCTATGGTTGCATTTAAAAGGCAAGCAAGTACTTGGTCACAAATTCAGAAGGCAGTATAGTATTGGTCCTTATGTGCTGGATTTTTATTGTCCCGAATTAAGACTTGCCGTTGAAGTCGATGGTGCAACTCATATTACCGATGACGAACTGGAATACGATAAGAACCGACAGTCTGAAATTGAAAATATGTACATTAACTTCATACGATTTACTAACGAAGAAATATACAAGGATATGAACGGTGTGAAAGAAAAAATAGAAATGAAAATAAATGAGTTACAAAACCCCCCTTAATCCCTTCTTTAATTAAAGGGGGGAAGAGCGAAGCGAGGGGAGTTATGTAATGACATCCCCCCTACCCCCTTCAAAGGGGGATGACTCTTTGTTCTTTGCTCTTTGCTATTTGTAATATTATATTTGTTCAAGTTTTATAAAACAGGAATGAAAAAATTATATATAGTTACGGTTTTTCTGATATTTATTTGTAATTCTTTATATGCACAGAACACTGTGCGAATAGATACACTAAGAAAAATTCCTTTCTGGTCATTAAGTGTAATTGGCGGTTTAATAATTCCTATGGGTGATTTTGGCAATAATTTTAATACTTCCATCGCTGCAGGATTTGAAATTTCATATCATCCTATCCACCACTACGCATTTTTCTTCAACTCGCAATTCGATTTTTTAAAATATCAAGATGTAAATTACAGCGGACACGCAGGATATATTGAAGTGGGTGCCGGAGCAAGATCATATCTGGGCAATGCTCCTGAAATTTTCTTTGTTGAAGCAGGGATCGGGGATTATATATATTATTATACTTCTGCGGTTACTAATAACTATACACATTTTAAAGGCAGTTTCGGTATAAAAGCGGGAATTGGCGGAAATATGCAGTTTACCGATAAGATCCTATTTTTGATCAAGACGGACTTGCATTTTATATTTACCTCAGGCAGTAAAACTTATTTTCCGGGAATATACGGAGGGCTTAGATTTATATTATAGAGTTTTTTAATTTAACAATAAAATTAATCCTTCAATCTATATTTTAGTATAGATAGTTAATCTTTATTTTTTTATTTTATTACTAATTTGTTGTTATAACAATAAAGTCGGTAACATATCGGGGTGGGTTTTGGAAGCCCACCCATATGCTTTTATTCCTTTGAGTGTTAAGTTTGGACCTTAACTCTCAGTACCAAGTTTTAAAACATATTGATATGCTACACATCATCCTGCTATTGCACTAAGAACCTTTGCAATTTTTTGTGCCTCTTCATCGGTTAAATCAAAGGGATAAATAATCTTAACAATTCTATCATTAGATAAAGGAATTTGAAGATTCAAATTACTTGTGGAACTACTTTCTTGTTTTATCCCTTCATCTGTACGACTTTCAGCTATGTTATCTGAACTCCCACTTTGATAACTACCAGATCCACTATCGATTATAGGTGTTTGCGAATCGCGGATTGGTAATATATTATTATTTGTATCCAAAAGTCCTGTAAATCTGATGGAATCTTCAAAAATCTTAGCTACAGCATTAGCCGCACGAGGGCTCATTTTTTTATTTAGTTCTAATCTCTGTGCGATGATGTGTTCAGGTGGGAGTTTTGGCTTGAATTCGTTTATGTAATCAGCATATAGTGTTGGTATATTTACTGCTTCCCAAGTATATTTCTTAAATTCTTGTGAGTCCCTTTCTGATAGATTGATCTTCTTGAACAAATCCGAAACTTTAAAACCGTCTCTATCTGGAATTATTAGACCGAAAGCTCTTAATGCTGAAAACACATAGCTGAATCCACCTGAATTAGCTGAAAAATTTAGTACACTTGCTATTTCCGTTTTAGAAAATTTGTTATGTGAATATTGACTATAAAGTGTTTTGGCGTATCCTATCGTATCCTCCAAATTTTTCATCGGGGGAGCTGTGATAGTTCTAATTTTAATTGCTTTTTCAGACATTTTCGTTCTCCTTAAATTTCTTGCTCACAATATAAACTATAATAAGTTATTTGTCAAGTTATTTCGAAGTGCCTAAAGATAATAAATTAAGTATTAAATATTAAATTCTATATTAACATAATGTTATTATATATTAATATTCTTTTATTTAATTCTTTTAATACTATATTATGCCTTAAGGATTTAAAAACTTCAATAATTGGCATTTTTCTTCAAAAATCTAAAGTTATGTAACCAGTATTATGTAAAAGAGGGTAATATACTTAAGGTTTTGGAGTATTAGTGCCGAGGATTAATTAAGCATACAAATAGAATGCTACAAAAGGATTACATTTTGCAATTGATGTAATAAGAAATTCCTATTGTTGGAAGTCGCCCACAGGTTATAAACCGATCGTAGAGGAATACTGTATTTACCACAGATTCACAGATAGCCTGCCCCCGCTTGAAGCGGATAGACTGCCGAAGCTTTAGCAGCCAGCCCGATCTCTGACTGGTAGGTGGGGGAATCCCGCGCATGCGGGAATCCAGATTAGATTTACTGCAAAGTACTCAAAGGAAACACAAAGGGAAAAACAGACAGAAACTCTGCTTCCTGATACTCTAGATGAAGTTGTAACCAAAGCTCTCACAAGAGTAGGTAGATTTGATTGAGAACATTGAAATTTGCCGTAATTATTCTATCAACATAACTAAATGCAACGTTATTTAATATAAAATAATATCAGTAAGGATATTTTAATAAAAAATTGAAACATGTATCTTTGTACAAGTTTAATATTAAATGGGTAAAGAGATAGATACTTCCTGGGATTTTAAAAACCAAAATACTAAGGAATTTACACACTGTTTTCATACATACCCTGCTATGATGATACCTCAAGTAGCTAGAAGAATAATTAACGAGTATGGTAAAAAAACAAAATTGCTTTTTGATCCCTACTGCGGAACGGGTACATCTTTAGTAGAAGCAAATTTGAATAATATTGATAGTATTGGTATTGATATTAATCCTTTAGCTTGCTTGGTAGCTAAAGCAAAAACTACTCCGATTAGTTTACAAACTCTTAACCTATATTTGAAAGATTATAACACATTCATTTTTCACGTTAAACATAATATGATAGATGAAATATCTATTGTTTTACCCACTTTTAAGAATATCGATTTTTGGTTTGAAAAATCAATACAAGCAAATCTTGCACAGATAAAACAATACATCGATAGAATTGAAGAAGAAAATATTAGAAACTTCTTTTTAGTAGCTTTTAGTGAAACCATCAGAGATTGTTCATGGACTAAAAATAGTGAATTTAAACTAGTTAGAATGAATAAAGAACAGATTATGAAATTCAAAGTTGATGTATTTAATACAATGGACTCAAAATTGTTCAGAAATAAAAAGGGGATGATGCAATACTTAAGTGACAAATCTAACGGCTCATACACACGTATTTATACATTAAATACAGTTAAGGAAATCCCGAATAATATTATTGAAGATCATTCAGCCGATCTAGTAATAACATCACCACCTTATGGTGATTCCAGAACAACAGTTGCTTATGGTCAGTTTTCTAGACTTTCAAATCAGTGGATGGGGTATGAGAATGCAAATCAATTAGATAATGAAATGATGGGTGGTAAAAGAAACAATGTCGAAATAAATTCATGTAGCATACACTTAAAAAATACTATAAGACACATAAAGGAAATTGATACAGAAAGAAGTAAAGATGTTATTTCTTTCTTTTATGACTATAAAAAGTCTGTTGATAACGTGTCAAAAAAAATCAAAAAAGGTGGATATGCATGTTATGTAATCGGTAACAGGACAGTTAAAGGAATACAAATACCAACAAGTGAAATAACAAAAGACTTTTTTATTGAAAATGGATTTATGCATGTCAAAACTGAGATAAGAAATATTCCTAATAAAAGAATGCCCTCTAAGAATTCTCCATCAAATATTAAAGGTAAGAAATCGCCAACAATGAAAAATGAATATATTGTAATCTGCAAAAAGGATTAATATATGAATCTTAAACAAATACAAAAGTTATTAATTGATTTAAAAAGTAAGGATTTTGTTGCAAGTCGAAGGAAAGGTCCAACGGGTATAGGACATACCTTAGAACAGGAATTAAATTTAAAGGAAAATAACATTTCAATCCCTGATTTAGGCGGTAGAGTTGAATTGAAAGCTACTAGAAAAAATACGAATACATTAATAACTTTGTTCACTTTTAATAAAGGGGCTTGGTTAATAAGTCAACGAGAATTTATTGAAAATTACGGTTATTATGATAATAAAATCGGAAGAAAAGCTTTTTATAATATGGTAAAAGTAAACGAAACTAATACTCAGGGTTTAACACTTAAGGTGAATCGGAGTAAACAAACAATAAATCTATTACATTCCGATAGTAAAAAAGTATTAGCAAAATGGAGCGTTTATACTATTGTTGGAAAGTTTATGAATAAACTGGAAAGATTATTATTTGTGATTGCAGAATCTAAAATTATTGATAACAAGGAATACTTTCATTTTAATAGTGCAGTTATTTTAACTAATCCAACTCCTGAGAAATTCTTGAATTCTTTTAATAAAGGATTTATTTGTATTGACCTGAGGATGCATTTAAGATCCAATAACTCGGTCAGAAATCATGGTACAGGATTTAGGGTGATTGAAGATAAATTACCGATCTTATTTGGTACTATCAAACAGTTGATTTAATTCAATTATTTACCTTCCTTTTATTAATAATACCCTTTCAATTTATTTAATATATTGATTCATAAATTGTACATAAGATTAATACATGAATGATGAATTCAAACCTGAAGTATCCCTGAAAATTATTTCAGAGGAATTAAAAAAGCTAAAAGAAAAGGGCATAATTCGTTCAAAAAATCTAGTTGGAGATGTTGGTGAATATTATGTCAGCAAAATCATGAGGCTTAGATTAGCGGACACAACAATTGAATCCGGTTATGATGCAATAGATAATGAGGGAAATAAAGTTGAAATAAAAGCATTAGTAGAACCTGACCCACCGAACAAAATTACTTTTAAGAATATCAATTTCTTATATTGTCTTTTTTTAGAGTTAGATAAATCATTTCAGCCCACAATTATTTATAAATTGGATAAGCAAACGGTCGAAAATAATTTTGAAAGAAATAGACGAAGGTTGAATGTATCCAGGTTTAGAAGGCTTGGAGAAGTAGTATGGAAAAGAAAGTCTTTTCAACGTTAGGTCAGGTGTTTCCTTTTGACCTTTATATACCTTACACATCGCATAATGTAACTCTGCCCGCTTGATATCAATGTCAGTTATTAAAAACAGCGGGGTTTTCCTTTGCGTATCCTTAGTATACTTTGTGCTAAAAGACTGGATTCCTGCCCCTTCGGCTTCCCACCCGGAGGTGGGCAGGCTGCTCAGGACGGGAATGACCCTCCTGCGCTTCACTTCGGCGGGCAGCAAGAGAGACATACCCTTTCATTCTACCTTCACTGTGTCAGTCCGCCGCGGCGGATTGCCACGCTACGCTCGCAAAGACTAATTGTAATCTGTGCAATCTGTGGCACGTGCTTATTCTTCAGGGCTAACCCGCCAAGGCTAGGGCAAGAGCCCGATATCGTTTGTATGTTTCTCCCTCCCCACCCTAAAGGGTGGGGTTATGTATTTTTTTTACTTTGTGCCTTAGTGTCTTTGCCTGCCCTAACCTCTGGTGGGTGGCAAAAGAGAAATGGATTCCCCCTCCTACCCTCCTGAGGATGGGCAAGCTGCTTCGCTTCGGGGGGCAGGCTGCCGGAGTTTACCCGGCGTAGACGGGCGGGAATGACAATTGTTTTTTATCCTTGTGCTTCTCTGTGTCAACTATTCCCTTTTTTATTCAATCATTTCTTATAAATTTGCTTCATTATAGATGTCATTCGAGCATAAAGTATCAGATTTTTAATTTTATAATAATGAAGTTCCCCCATGTTACCCCCAAAATTGACAGCGTACCCTAACCTTTCGGCTTATCAAGTCGTAGACTGGCGGGTTGCTGCCAAAGAAACAAATGCTGCTGCTCTTAAACCGTTCCCACGGACAACAGCAGGGGGAGCTTCATTTTAAATCTTTATGAAACAGATATACTATTTTTCCAAAAATAAACTTAATATAAAATGAAGTTCACAAAATTAATTTCGGTTTTCATCTTATTGCTTGCGTTTGGCATGGTATCATATGCCCAGACGGTCGATGAGATCATCAATAAGCATGTCGACGCGATCGGCGGTATGGATAAATTAAATTCCATTAAAACCGTAAAACTGTCCGGAACCTCCGGATTCGGTTCAATGGATTTTCCGTTTACAATGACGTATAAACTGCCTTCAGCTGTGCTGATGGAATCTACAATCCAGGGGATGACCATGAAGCAGGGCTATGACGGCGAAACTGCATGGATGATAAACCCTTTTATGGGTTCCAAGGATCCGCAAAAAATGAACGAGGAACAGATGAAGGGCTTAAAAGAAGAGGCAGACTTCGCAGGCCAGCTTGTAAATTATAAAGATAAGGGAAATAAGATCGAGCTGGAGGGTAAGGAAGATATGGAAGGCTCCGATACGTACAAGCTGAAGGTCACCAATAAAGACGGTGATGTTTCATATTATTACCTCGATGCGTCCACTTATCTCATTCTGAAAACCTCGACCAAGCGGAAAATCAAAGAGAAAGAAATAAACGCCGATGAATACTTCGGTGACTATAAATCGGAGGACGGTATACTTCTGGCTCACGCAATGGAAGTGAAAGCGGATATGGGGGAGATGGGTCATTCGCAGAAGATAACGATAGAGAAGTTCGAGTTCAATATTCCGGTCGATGACAGCATATTTAAAATGCCGGAAGCTACCAAATAAAAGCGTCTTCGCAATTTAATAAGATGAATCTAACTAAGGGGAGAAATGCTTAAAAGAATTTTTCTTAAGCTGATAGTTACATTTATATTTACTGCAAACATCGGTACGGCTCTTCACAGCCAGACAAAAATTACTTCCGCCATGTTCGGAGCTTTAACCGCCAGGCAGATAGGTCCCGCCATCATGAGCGGAAGGATAACGGCTATCGATGCGGTCAATAAGGAAAGCAGGATAATGTACGTGGGCACTGCCGACGGCGGCGTATGGAAATCCATCACAGGGGGGACAATGTTCAAACCCGTTTTCGATAAGTATTCGCAGTCCATAGGAGCCGTCACCATAGACCAGAAGAAACCGAATATCGTGTGGGTCGGCACCGGCGAATCGAATATGCGCAACAGCGTATCGATAGGCACGGGGCTGTACAAATCCGAAGATGCAGATAGTTTACGTTGCCGCACCGGGACCCTTATGGAGCGACAGTAAACACAGGGGTTTATATAAAACAACCGATGGCGGAAAGACATGGGACATCATCCTGTACGTGAACGAAACAACCGGCTGCGGTGACGTTGCAGTAGACCCAAAAAACCCGAAAATTATATACGCCAATATGTGGGAATTCAGACGCAAACCCTGGTCATTCTCATCGG
The DNA here is from genome assembly GCA_049516635.1 of Ignavibacteria bacterium. GTDB lineage: Bacteria > Bacteroidota > Ignavibacteria > Tepidaquicellales > OLB5 > JBEKSX01. The sequence continues at coordinate 37,081 of JBEKSX010000017.1, forward strand.
GGGGACCCGGAAGCGGCTTGTTCAAGAGCAAGGATGCAGGAAAGACATGGGAAAGGATAGACAAAGATTTTTCGGAAGGCGACCTCGGAAGGATCGCGATAGCTATTTCACCGAGCGACCCTGATAACATATACGTCATAGCCGAATCGAACAAGACGGGTTTGTTCAATTCAGTCGACGGCGGGGAAACATGGACACGCAACAGTACCTCAGGCAACGTGAACGCGCGTCCGTTCTACTTCAGCGTGCTGATGGTCGACCCGTCGGATTCGCGGCGGATATACCGTCCCGCATTTTCGTTATCCATCAGTGACGACGGGGGGCAGTCGTTCCGCGAAGCTAGCTTCGAAGGAGGGTGGGTGCACTCAGATCACCACGCTTTATGGATAGACCGTGTCAATCCCCAGCATCTCTATTTAGGGACAGACGGGGGCGTTTATGTTTCCTTCGACAGGGGCAATAACTGGCTGTTCCTTGCAAACCTCCCCGTCGCGCAGTACTACCATATTGCATTTGATTATGAAAAGCCCTACAACATTTACGGCGGACTTCAGGATAACGGCTCATGGGTGGGTCCCTCGCGGTCACCCGGCGGAATCAAGAATAAAGACTGGACGTCCATAGGGTTCGGAGACGGTTTCAGCGTGATACCCGACCTGACGGATAAGAATATCATCTACTGGGAATACCAGGGCGGGAATATCAACCGCTTCAATAAGATCACAAATGAGAGCAAAGACATCCAGCCGTACCCTCTGAAGAACGAGCTTAAGCTCAGGTTCAACTGGAATACGCCTATCTACCAGAGCCCCAATGACAACCGCGCTTTTTATATCGGGGCGCAATTTTTATACAGGACAACCAATAAGGGCGATACGTGGGACAGAATTTCACCCGACCTTACCACGAACGATCAGGCGAAGCTTCAGCAGGACCTCTCGGGGGGATTATCTATCGATAATTCTTCGGCGGAGAACCACTGCACCATCTATGCCATTAATGAATCACCTCTCGATCCGAAAATGATATGGGTCGGCACGGATGACGGCAATATCCAGCTCACTCTTGACGGGGGTTCATCATGGACAAACGTCGTGAGGAACGTTCCTAACCTGCCTGCAAATACATGGTGTTCGTCCGTTGAGGCGAGCAGGTATGACAGGAACATTGCATACGCTACATTCGACGGGCATGCACTGGGCGATATGAGAACCTATATTTATAAAACGACAGACCTCGGCAATTCATGGGTATCGCTTTCAACTCCTGACCTGTTCGGCTATGCCCACAAGATAAAGGAAGATATCGTTAACCGTAACCTGCTCTTCCTCGGAACAGAGCTGGGGTTGTTCATCAGCATCGACGGCGGGAAGGAATGGGTCCGGTATGACGCGAACGTTCCGGAAGTCGCGGTGAGGGATATCGCAATACAGCCGGAAACAAATGACCTGCTCCTTGCAACACACGGCAGGGGAGTTCTGATAATAGATGACATCACGCCTTTAAGGTATCTCTCGAACGAGATGCTCGATTCGGATGCGGTGATGCTTCCGGTGCGTACGAACTATCTGAACAGCGGTTCGCTCGGCGGCTCCTATCCGCCCGAAGCGGGTTTCTATGTGGGACCCAACCCGACCGACGAGGCTGTGATAATTTATTATCTCAAAGAACGCGCGGTCATAGGCGACCTGAAGCTCGAGATCTATGACAGCGAAGGGAAGCTTATACAGACGATTCAGGGCACCAAGCGGAAAGGTATTAACCGTGTTACATGGGATATGAGGATGAAACCGCCCCGCGTTGCAACGGGTGTGAGGCTCGATTTCGGCGGGTTCACCTCTGCGCTTGTACCCGAAGGGACGTATACGGTCAAACTGATAAAAGGCGACAGGACCATCGAAAGCAAACTGGAACTCTACTCCGAACCCGGTTCCCCGTTCACAAAAGAAGAGCGTGAGCTTCAGTATAAGGCGATGATGGAGCTTTACCGTATGGAAGAGGACCTTGCATTTCTTGTCGACCAGGTAATTACGTTGAAGGACGAAGCGGATAAGCTTCTGCAAAGCGGAAATACCGGCGGGAATCTGGAGAATGCGCTCAGGGATCTCGTGACACGGCTCGAAATCCACAGGCAGTCGCTCGTTGCATCCAGGGAAGGACCGGGCATCACGGGTGAAGAAAAACTGCGTGAGAAAATAAGCGGAGTGTTCGGCAGTATCGCCTCCTATTCGGGAAGACCGACGGATTCCCAGCTTGACAGGATAAACACGCTCGAGTTCGAGCTGAAGAATGCAGGAGAGAACTCGCAGGAGATATTCAGAAAGGAACTTTCCAGGGTAAACTCGCTACTGCAAAATACTAAGACGAAAAGTTTCGAGCCCCTAACCAGAGAGCAGTGGGATAAAACAGAGGTAAAGAAGTGACGAAGTCATCCCCGCGCAGGCGGGGATCCAGAAAATTGCCACAGAGGACACAGAGTCAACGGGGAATGACCCCTATCCCGCTAAAGCGGGACTCCGATTTATGAACCCCTCTCGGCTTCCCGCTTGAGGCGGGCGGGCTGCCGTATCTCCCCTTTCCAGCTCGGAAGGCGGGCAGGCTGCTAAGGGGAGAACATGCTGTCGTTGCGAGGAGTGAAACGACGTGGCAATCGCTGACATAGTGAAGGTAGGATTGGAATTGTTGTTGGTCAAAAGACCAACGACGGGGAATATTAGCACACCGATCACACCGATTTGTACACAGATAATACATTTCCCCCTTTTGAAGGGGGTAGGGGGATGAGTCCCCTCTTGTCTACGACCTCTTTGGGGAGAGGGTCCGAAGGACTCCTTTGGAGGATAAAGGGGTGTGTTACTTTTATTACCACTAAGCCTGCCCCCCGAAGCAAAGCGCATGGGGACATTTTAACCCGTTGTTGGTGTTTTCACCAACAACATAAAATAAATTATGAATACAACAACAATTTTAATAGCAGGCGGGACAGGTGATCTAGGCGGACGAATCATTAAAGCTTTATTAAGAAAAGGAGCAGATGTCCGCGCCATAGTCCGCTCCGGCACTGATGATGCTAAGGTTCAAAAACTTGAACAGCAAGGGGTGAAGGTCATTCGTGTAAATATGTCGGATGTTTCCGAACTAACGCAGGCTTGCAGGGGAGCATCATGCATTGTTTCGGCACTGCAAGGTTTGCACGATGTGATAGTTGACCTGCAGTCTGTATTACTCGATGCAGCCATAGCAGCAGGTGTACCTCGCTTCATCCCGTCCGATTATTCTTGTGACTTTACCAAGCTTTTGGTCGGCGACAATCGAAACTTCGATCTGCGGCGTGAGTTTCACGGTCGTCTGGATAGGTCTTCCATAGCGGCAACCAGTATTTTTAACGGTGCGTTCGCCGATATGCTGACCGGTCAGATGCTGCTCATTCTCTTCAAACGGAGGCGGGTCCTCTATTGGGGGAATGCCGACCAGCGGATGGACTTCACAACGAAGGACGACACAGCCGAATTCACGGCGAGTGCGGCTCTTGACCCGTCTGCACCGCGCTTTCTGCGGATAGCCGGAGATGAACTCAGCGCCCGTGAACTGGCAGCGGTTGTGAGTGAGGTGACAGGAGAGAGGTTCCGCCTGTTCCGCGCCGGAAGCCTGGGAATGCTCGGCATGCTGATAAAGATAGCACGCACGGTCGCTCCCGGAAAAAAGAAACCTTTCCCCGCATGGCAGGGTATGCAGTATATGCATAACATGTTCGAGGGGCGGGCAAAGCTGGAACCGCTCGACAACGAACGTTATCCTGATATAAAGTGGACAAGCGTTAAGGAATTGTTAGCGGCATGCAGTAAATAAAATGAATTAACCCCGCCCTTTAGGCCTGCCCCGATTGCTCGGGGGTGGGGTTCAAAGAAACCTTATCATATTTGGGCTTTAGCCCTGAAATATTGTCATTCCTGCCCTGCATTAATTGCGGGATAAACTCCGGCAGGAATCTAGTTTATAATCTACCCGCAGAAAATCTGAAAACATTAATAGAAAAAGATAAAAAAAGACGATAATTTTCTTTACCTTTAGCTTTTTTTAACTTATGGTTATATTAAGTTTATGGGAAGTTCGGTAATTAAAACAAATGAACGTGAATTAGCTGCTCAAGTTAAGGAATGGTTTAATGAAATAATTAAGAGAAGTAATTTACCATTCAAAGAAGCCACCGTAGAAACTGGTATTAGAGTAGATGAAAGGACAAAATTTGCAGATCTTATATTATGGAAAAACCGGGAAACGAACGAGGCGTACACCTATATCGAACTTAAACCCCCATTCGCTGCCAAAGAAAATTTGGCTACATTCCGTGAAAAAGCTAGTCAACTTAAAGTAAATTATGCTTATACATGGGATTTTCAAAATCTAACCGTTTATTGCAAGAAAGATCATTTTCGAAAATCACAACTAATTGAAGATACCCCGGCATTAAAAAGAATTGATGACTGGTTAAGAGGAGATGTACAGGCTACAATAAAATCATATATAAGTAGGCTTTGTGATGAAATTGTGAGCCTCAATGAAACAGGTATCCTAAGAAATTTTAAACCTGAACCTGTATATTTCGTAAATTTTATTAGAGAAACGATTAATAAACTAATACCACTTTTCGAAGATTTCGTTAATAGTGCATATGGTAAGAGAGATGTACGTGATAATATTAAGGAATATATGGCTAAACAGGGATACTCTTTTACTACAAAGGATAAATATATACAATTAATAGCTAAACAAAGAGTTTATGGTTTGGTTACAAAATTATTATTTTATCTTACAATAAAGAGATACTTCGATGATCTACCTGATATTTATGATATAGAAGAAAATGATTTTAATTCAGCTTTAAAAGTAGCATTTAATAAAGCACAGGAAAAAGATTGGCAACCTGTTTTTTCGGACGATATTATTGAAGAATTAGGCACTCCAAAATCTGCCTATTCTATACTAAGAGATTTCTTTTCAGCCCTTCGAGCATACCATTTTGAAAACTTACCGGATGATGTAATCGGTGAGTTATTTGAATTGACAATTGAAACAGAACAACGTCATGACCTTGGTCAATATTTTACTAATGAAAATTTAGTTGACCTGATAATTGGTGCAGTAGTGCAGGATAAAGACGGATATTATTGTGATCCTACTTGTGGTTCTGGTACTTTCCTGATACGTCTTTATGATAGGCTTCAACAGTTAAATACATTCAGAATATCTCATAATGAGCTTTTAGACAGGATCTGGGGATTTGATATTGGTAAATTTCCGTCTGAATTGTCAACAATTAATTTGTTTAGACAATCTCCTAAAAACTTTGAGAATTTTCCGAGAGTTGTTTTAAATGATATTTTTGAAGTAAGTAAGGGCAGATCATTTAGTTTCCCACCGCCAAACGCAGGTATAAATTATCAAAAAATAGAAAAGAAAATACCAGAATTTTATGGAATTGTTGGTAACTTTCCATATATCAGGCAAGAATTAATAGAAAAGGAATCTAAAGGTTATAAAACTTATTTGACTAAAGTTTTGGCTGAAGAATATTTATTTACGTATCTTAAATTGTTTGATATTAAAAATATTACAGAAGCCCAATTAGAGGAAGTAAAAAAATATGAACATGAGAAAAGAAAACAACTAATACATAAATGGATAGAAAAAGGTTATATAAAGCTACGTCTTTCCGGTCAAGCTGATATTTATGCTTATATATTTATACATACTGCTATCTTACTTTCAAAGCAAGGTTCGTTCGGAATAATTACGTCAAATTCATGGCTTGATGTATCCTATGGAAGTGTATTAAAGGAATTTTTCCTCGATCATTTCAAGGTAAAAATGATTATTGCCTCATGGGCAGAGCCGTGGTTTGAAGAAGCCGCAATCAACACTGTAATAACGGTACTTGAAAAAGAAGAAAATTCCGAGTTGAGAGATAAAAATAATATAAAATTTGTGAAGTTAAAGAAAAAATTAATTGACTTAATACCATATCAAGATCTTAAACTTCAAAGAGTGGACAGATGGAAAAGGGTTGATGATATTATCGGCATTATTGAAAATGCAGAAAACGTCAAGCTATTAAGACAAATTAATGAAATTATATCATCAGTGGAGACAGATGAATTAAGGATAAGGATAGTAAAGCAGAAAGAATTAAGAAATGAACTTGAGCAGAATATAGAGTTAGCAAAGTGGGGTAAATATTTGCGAGCCCCTGACGTTTATTTTGAGATTTTAGATAAATGCAAAAATAAATTAGTACCATTAAAGAAAATTGCTGATGTTCGCAGAGGCTATACAACAGGTATAAACGATTTCTTTTATTTAGAACCAGTAAAGCGTAATGGTGAAATATTATACCGCAATGGTAGAGGTTGGGAAGGAAAAATTGAAGAAAAATATCTCAAAAAGGTTATAAAAAGTCCAAAAGATTCTGAATCAATAAATATTGATTCAGATAAACTTAAGAACTTTATATTTATATGCAATAAAAGTAAACAAGAACTGAAAAAAATAAAAAACCTTAGCGCATTAGCTTACATAGAATGGGGTGAAAAACAATCCACTGAAGATGGCACTAAATGGAAAGAGGTACCATCTGTAAAAGAAAGGGAATATTGGTGGTCTATTGATATAAAAGAATCAGCAGATATTATTTGGCCGAAAGCATTTAATGATAGATTCTTAATATCTAAGAATGTTGACTTGTTAGTTGCTGATAGATTTTATGAACTTACTTTAAAAGACAAACAGACAAAAGATATTACAACATTATTATTAAATTCAACTATTCAAAGTTTGATAATTGAAATAAATGGAAGAATTAACCTTGGAGAGGGTGCTTTAGATAATATGAGTTATGAAGCAGAAGAATGCTATATTATAAACCCAAATTCGATAAATAACAAGGAAATCATTAATAAAAGTTTTGATCATACGATAAAACCTATAGAACAGGAAATAAAACAAAAAGAACGTATAAATTTAGATACAGCCATATTAAAATCATTAGGCTTAAATCCAAAAGAATACTTGGATAGGATTTATGCTGGTCTGTGCGAAATGGTTCGTGAACGTCTTGAGCTGCCAAAAATGCGTAAATTAAAGAAGAAACAAACAGAAAAGAAATCCTTTGAAGATATTAAAGAATCAGTTATCGAAGATTGTATACCTGATGGGGTTAAGAAATTTCCGGCATCATTTTATATACTACCGATAAGAAGTACAACAAATACTAAATCTTTACCTAATGGTTTTGAGAATATTAAATTTGATATTTTTTCAAGTTCTGCCTTACCAATTCAATATGAAGATTTTTTAGGGCACTTTAATATTAAGGATGCAAAAGGTAAATTAATTTTTACTACAGATAGTATTAATAAAGCAGAATATGCATATTTACTTTCCAGGCAGGGAAATATATTTCAATTAAAAATTCCTAAAGATGATAGAATAGCTGAATTAATTGTTGAGAATTATCATAAATATGTAGATGTATTAAAAGATAAATTTCTTAAAGATTCTAATCTAAAATTGCATGACTGGGCTTTATCGGAAAATTTAGTTAAGGAGATATTTGAGGAATATCGAATATATGATATGGAACAGGAATCAAAATCAGTGAGTACTAAAAAGAACAAAATCCACAAAAACGATAATAGAAAGTAACAAGTATATTTATGTAT